>CAZURY010000075.1:0-4659 GCA_964623145.1 uncultured Desulfobulbus sp.
AACAATTTCCTGAACAGAAAAAAAGAGCACGCCACAAAAAAGTCTTGTATGCTATCCTGTTCTGATACTTTACGTTCCATGTATTTTTTGGAGAGAAGTGTAAATTTCGGGGTACGTAGATTTTTTAACAGAAAAACAGCAAGTTATCATCGCTGCCCTGGATTTGTACGATCGCTTTTATCGGCATAGCAGTCCCTTTAAGTCTTCGCTTATCCGAAGTCTTCATTTATCTGTCCGGCCATGCTGGTTTATTGAAGAAGAGGAGAACCATTTATGAGTCTGTTTCAGGCCGTCATTCTCGGGATTGTCCAGGGGTTGACGGAATTTATCCCTGTTTCCAGTTCCGGACATTTAGTGCTGGTGCCGCACGTTCTGGGCTGGCGGTTTGACCAGAGCCAGGCATTTATTTTTGACGTGCTGGTGCAGTGGGGCACTCTTTTTGCGGTTATTGTCTATTTCCGGCGTGATCTCATGGAAATAGCCGCTGCTTTTTTCAAGGCGCTGATCTCGGGTAAACCCTTTGCCACTGATGATGCCCGCATGGGCTGGTATTTGATCATCGCAACTATCCCTGCCGTGGTCGTTGGTCTGCTGGCAAAGGATCTTATTGAATCAGCCTTTGCCAGCGCCAGAGCCACGGGTTTTTTTCTTCTGATTACAGCCCTGCTTCTCGTTGTGGCCGAGATTGTCGGTCAACGAAACCGGACCACGAAGCAGATCCGCTGGTTCGATTCCCTGTGGATAGGATGCTCCCAGGTACTTGCCCTGCTGCCGGGGGTTTCCCGTTCCGGTTCCACCATTGCCGGGGGCATGACGAGAAACCTGGATCGTTCTTCAGCTGCGCGTTTTTCCTTCCTGATGTCCGTGCCTGTATTGTTTGGGGCCGGAGTGCTTGCCTGTAAGGATCTCTTCACCATGCCGGAGACGGATCATTTTCTGCTTCCTCTGGCAGCTGGTTTTCTAGCTGCTCTGATCTCCGGATACGCGGCTATTCGCTGGCTTATTGGCTATTTAAACAACCATTCACTGTATATCTTTGCAGGCTACTGCCTGGTTATCGGACTATTAATTATTTTTACGGGCTGAGAGAGGGCCCCATATAATGGAAATGCTGCATGCGATTACGGGCTGGATTGTCCAGACGGTGGGACAGTGGGGATACCCGGGTATCATTGTCATGATGTTTCTCGAATCCTCTTTTTTCCCTTTTCCCAGTGAAGTTGTAGTGCCTCCCGCCGGTTATCTGGCGGCCCGGGGTGAGATGTCTTTGACCCTGGTTATACTGGCGGGGATAGGCGGCAGCCTGCTGGGAGCGCTGTTTAACTACTGGCTGGCGGTTATGTGGGGACGGCCTTTTTTTGAAAAGTATGGGCGTTATGTGCTGGTCAGCAGGAACAGTCTGGACAAGGCGGATCGTTTTTTTGCCGAGCATGGGCATATATCGACCTTTATCGGACGCTTGCTGCCCGGAATACGGCAATATATCAGCCTGCCTGCCGGCATCACCCGTATGAATCTTCCCCTGTTTGCCGCCTTCACCGCTCTGGGCGCGGGTCTGTGGGTCATTGTTCTGGCTCTTGTCGGCTATTATATCGGCAATAATCAGGAACTGGTGCGGCAATACCTGCATCAGATCTTACTCGGTATCACCACTTTTGCGGTGCTCATAGTGATCGGCTATGTTGCCCTGAAAAGACGATTATTGAGCCGGGAGGCATGAGTATGCAGGCAACGGCGCTTGCGCTTGGCGGGGGCGCGGCAAGGGGATGGGCGCATATTGGTGTTATTCGGGCGCTTATGGAAAAAAATATTCGTATCACCCATATTGCCGGCACCAGTATCGGCGCCTTTGTCGGCGCCTTTGCCGCCACAGGCACCCTTGATGTCCTTGAAAGGGAATTACAGGTTTTTGACTGGAAACATGGTCTCAGTTATTTTGCGTCGGTACCTTCTAAGACAGGAATGCTCAACGGGCGGAGAATTACTGAATTTCTTGATCTTCATCTTGGCGCCGGGGACCTGGAAAAAACCGACATCCCCCTGCAAACGGTTGCTACGGACCTGCGAACAGGCCGTGAAATAATATTTTCCCGGGGAAATATTATTGAGGCAGTGCGGGCAAGTATTGCCGTGCCCGGTATCTTTACCCCGGTGAAAAAAGAAGACTTACTGCTGGTTGACGGCGGCCTTATTAATCCGGTGCCGGTGAGTACGGTACGAAAAATGGGTGCTCGGCATGTTATTGCCGTTGATCTGAATAAGGTTTCCGTTGCCGGTGATAAATCAATTTTTAAGAATACGGAGCCGAATTTGCTTGAGATAATAGGTGCATCGGCGAATATCATCCAAGCAGGTCTGACCAAAAGCAGATTGACTGTGGATCCGCCGGATATCCTGATCCGTCCACCCCTGGCCCATATCAGTTTTCTGGATTTTAACAGGGGCAGCGAATGTATTGAGCTGGGGTACACGACGGCCATAGAGAGTCTTGCCGAGCACGGTATATAAAGGATGCAAAGAAAATTTCCTTTTAGCCCGGATAGTTCACAAAGGTCGTAGAGAAATGTGTGAAAGTGTCGGAGAAGCGGCGCTTTGCGCAGGAAATTGTTTGCTGACATACTTGTGAAATTTCCGGGTAAGGAGTTGTCCAACTTATTTCCGGGCAACTCCTTACCGGGAAATTGCGGAAGGACCCATGCATGATGTGCTTCTCCAGTTGAGCTCCTGGCTTACCAGTCACCCGTATTCTGCCGGATTTATCATTTTTCTCTCCTCTTTTGCCGAATCTCTGGCCTTTGTCGGCCTGATCATGCCCGGCTCGGTGTTGATGCTGGCAGCCGGGGCTCTGATTGCCGACGGTGCCCTTTCGTTCTGGCCAACCATGGCCTGGGCAGTCTGTGGCGCAGTGTTTGCAGACGGCCTCAGCTTCTGGCTGGGGCATCATTTTAAAGAGCGCATACACTCTTTTTCCCTGTTTCGTCGTTTTCCGAAAATGCTTGTCCGGGGCGAGGATTTTTTTCGTCGCCATGGTGGTAAATCGATTTTCTTTGGTCGATTTATCGGCCCTGTTCGGCCGGTTATTCCCCTTGTTGCCGGGATGATGGGCATGGCCCGGGGACGGTTCTCTACCTATAATATTCTCTCCGCCTTTATATGGGCGCCTGCTTATCTCCTGCCGGGCATGGCCTTTGGCGCTTCCCTGACCCTGGCCGGCGAGGTCGCCGGTCGTCTGGCCCTGCTGCTGGTCATTCTCCTGGTGTTGCTCTGGTTGGCCTTCAGCCTGTTTCGGCGTATTTTTCTGGCTTTTTTAGCCCATTGGTCGACCTGGGAAAAAAAGATTGCCACCTTTGTTGCCCGTTATCCGTTTATGCAGGAATGGCTGGGTGGTCTTTTTGATAAGCAAGCATCTCTTGTTCGACCTTTACTGGTTTTGTCTCTTGTTTTCATCTGTGCCGGCTGGTTGTTCTTCGGGATCACCGAGGATGTAATGACCGGCGACCCCCTGGTTCGGGCCGGACAGTCTTTGTATCATCTGCTGCAAGGTCTCCGCACCCCCTGGGGTGATGCTGTCATGGTGGCCATAACCATGCTCGGGGATGCGGCGGTCACCGTGCCGCTGGCCATGTTGGTATTTTTCCGGCTGCTTGTTAAAAAAGATCGTTTTTCCGCCCTGCTTTTAACAATAACGATCCTGGGTGCTTTCGGGCTGGTAACCCTTATCAAGGAGATAACTCGTATCCCCAGGCCGGTGGATTTGTATGGAGGCGCTGTTCACTGGGCCTTTCCTTCCAGCCATGCCACCATGTCGTTGGTTATTTATGGTTTTCTTGCTCTTCTTTCCAGTCGGGATTTATCACCAAAAAGGCGTTGGCTGCCCTTTGCCCTGTCGCTGTTTCTGGTTCTGGGCATTGGTTTTTCCCGGCTGTATCTCGGCGCCCACTGGCTCTCGGATGTAGTCGGAGGATTCAGTCTGGGAACGGCCTGGCTGATTATCATGACGATTATCTATCTGCACGGTGAACAACGAACTCCGGGACGGGGGCTGTTTCGATTTTCTCTGCTTGGCCTTATTCTTGTTGCTGCCCTGCACTGGACAACCGGTTTTGGCAACAGCCGGTTTCGTTATCGGCAGCGCCATACACAAATCCGGATGACGACGGAATACTGGCTGCAGACCGGCTGGCGCCATTTGCCGATGTATCGATTTGATCTTGGCGGAGAAGAAGAACAACCGCTCAATATTCAATATGACGGCAGGTTGTCGACGTTGGCGCAAGTATTGCGACACTCGGGATGGCATCGGCCAGCGCCCTTAACTCCGGCAACAAGTCTGCGCTGGCTGATGTCCACCCCCCGGTTAGATGACTTGCCGGTACTGCCGCAGTTTCACGATGGCCGTAATGAGGTTCTGCTCCTTGTTCATTTCCTACCGGGATCGGAGTCCGGGAACGATTTTCTTGCCCTGCGACTCTGGCCTGCCGATGTGGTGGTGGAGGGTGGCGCTCCCCTCCGGGTTGGAACTCTCACCCGGATGACTGTGCGCCACTATCTGGGCCTGTTGAATCTGCCGCGAACCGCAGGAACGGCATCACCCGAATTGCTTGGCGCTGATTTGCAGTCAATGAAAACAATCTTTCGAAAATTCCAATGTTTTCAGGT
>CAZURY010000075.1:4759-8118 GCA_964623145.1 uncultured Desulfobulbus sp.
ATTATGTTTTTGGTGACAGGAATGTTGATGTCGAGTTTTTGACAACATCTTTTATTGCTGGTTCCGGTTGTTGTATTTTGTTATAATTGAGCCGCTAATGAATAGGGATTACGTGATATTATTCAGATTGAAAAAATTCGGCATGGTTTTGGCATAGAAGTGATGAAATAGTTATTCTCTGATTGAATTGATAGATAACCGGGAGGAATAAGTGATGAAAACCCAAGAACGGCGTTCCGGCAAGAGGGCTCGATTGAACCATTCAGTGATGATGGGCATTGATGGCCGGATTGTACGTCTGGCAGAGATCCTTGATGCCGGAGAACAGGGTTTGCGTGTGCGGGTGACCGGTCAGACCGGCCTGCAGGTCGGACATGAGGTCGAAATTTCTAGCCTGTCCGCCTACAAACGAATCGACGCGTCCCGCTTGCTGTGCCGCATTGCCTGGCAGGATATTGACAATTTTGAGGTAGGCTTAAAATACCTGCAATAGCCTTCCGTCCAACCCGTCTCCGTCTACATACCCCGGCAGGGTGAACTGCTGCCCGTGGTCAACGTATTCATCCTGCCAGGAGTATTGCCACTTCCGTGAATAGGTAAGCGGTCACAGGCAGCCCGCCTTTGCACTGTTGCGACTGCCCGCATAACCGGCTATAGCGTACAGTCACAACAGCACAAATTCGGACCACCTGTGACCACTTACAATTTCTGAGCAAATGAAACCAAGCAGTTAGCACCCCTGTGATCAGATACGTGAATAGTTATCTTCTGTTTATACTTACCGTCCTGTTTGTTGGTTATCTCCTTGAAGTAAGCATTTCCCTGCTTACCCTGCGCTCCCTTGATCCTGTTCTTCCCCGGGAGTTTACCGGTATCTATGCCCCCGGGGATTATGAACGTTCCCAGCAATACACAAGGGTAACAACTCGCTTTGGTGTCTTGCAGTCCACCTTTATGCTGCCCTTGACCATTGCTTTCATTCTGCTGGGCGGTTTTAATTATCTGGATACCTGGGCCAGGAGCCTGGGGCTTTCCCAGATTCAGACCGGTCTTGTGTTTGCCGGGCTGCTTATGCTGCTCAGCAGCCTGGTGCAGCTCCCTTTCACCCTCTATTCAACCTTTGTTATTGAAAATCGTTTTGGCCTCAACCGGACAACGCCGCAAACTTTTTTTCTTGATATCCTGAAATCTTTACTGCTGGTCATTGTGCTTGGCGGGCCGATTCTGGCCCTTGTCCTCTGGTTTTTTCAGCGGACCGGGGCGACAGCCTGGTTCTATTGCTGGTTGTTGGTGACAGCTTTTACCCTGCTTATGCAGTTTCTTGCCCCGGTGATTATTCTGCCGCTTTTTAACCGCTTTACACCGCTGGCAGCGGGACCCTTACGGGATGCTATAACCGGGTATGCCCGGCAGCAGGATTTTCCCCTGCAGGGCATTTATACCATGGACGGCTCCAGACGTTCCAACCGGCTCAATGCTTTTTTTACCGGTTTTGGCAGATTTCGACGGATTGTCTTCTTTGATACCTTGCTTGAGAAAATGACAACCGATGAAATTGTCGCTATTCTGGCCCATGAGATGGGGCACTGGAAGAAAAAACATATCCGTAAAATGACCATTGCAGCTCTTCTGCAGACCGGTTTCATGTTTGCTCTTCTGTCTTTTTTTATGAATAATTCCGAGCTGTCTGCAGCATTTGGCATGGACCATGTCTCCATCTATGCAAGCCTTGTTTTTTTTGGTTTTCTCTATGCGCCGATTTCGGCGGTGCTCTCTATCCTGGCGAACAGTTTTTCCCGCAGGTATGAGTATGAAGCCGATGCCTACGCAGTTATCTCGACTGGTCTTGCCGAAGCATTGATTACCGGATTAAAGAAACTCTGCCGGGTCAATAAGGCAAACCTGACTCCCCATCCCCTGCAGGTAATCCTCAACTATTCACACCCGCCGGTGTTGCAGCGGATCAAGGCCATCAGGGAGTTGGGTTGATGCCTGTCCCCGGACAGGAGGTAAAGGTTGATGATCAGCTTCGGCTGGCCTGGCTGCAACAATTGCAATTAGAATATGAAAACATCTGTTTTCAGTATCGGCTTACACTCAAGCCGCCGGTTTTTGAACTGAGTGATTCCGCAACCATTCTAGGCTCCTGGAATACAAAGCACCGGCTGCTTTCCATTTCCAGTCACCTTATCAAGGGTTGCTCCTGGTCGATCACTCTTCAGGTGCTCAAACATGAAATGGCCCATCAGATTTGTGTGGACTGTTTTTCCCAAAATGATGGGCGGCACGGGGCGGTTTTTCAGAAGGCATGCAGAATGGTAGGCCTGAGCGGGCCTTTTTGTCGGGCAGCGGCGGATTGTTCGGGCCTGCCGGCGCAGGAGGCAGCAGATGTGCTGCCGCGAACCGGGCAGGGGAGAAAAATACTTGCCCGGGTAGAGAAACTCCTTGCCCTGGCCGCATCCGATAACGAACATGAAGCCGCCCTGGCCATGCAGCGTGCCGGGGACCTGCTTGTTCGCCATAATCTGACCATTTTGAAACAGGGGCGCTGTGATTATGAACATCGCAGCCTGAACACGGGGAGCCGGAGAATGCCGGGGCATATTCGGGAGATCTGCTCCCTGCTGCAGGATTTTTTTCCAGTGCGTGTCATCTGCGCCTCAACCTATGAACCGATGCGTGATGTGGAGGTTCGCACCATCGAGTTATTCGGCAGGCCGGAGAACGTGGCCGTGGCTGAGCATTGTTATTTCTTTTTAACAGAGAAGATGCATTCTCTCTGGCGGGATAACAAACAGCGATTTGCAGGGGGCGGCCTGCGGGCAAGAAACAGTTATTTCCATGGCCTGTTGATTGGTTTTCGGCAAAAATTGACTCAATCGGCAAACAGATCTGAAGAAAGAACAGGTTACCGGGAACGGCAAGACAGTCTTGCCCGGTTGATTGTTCTGGGTGACAAGGGCCTGGAGGATTTTGTCGGATCCTCGTTCCCCAGGTTGCGCAAAGGACGCAGGCGAAAAATTATCCTTCAGGGCGATGCCTACAACCAGGCGGTTGCCACCGGCCGCTCCCTGGTGTTGCATCGGGTTGTGACGGGGAAAGCCTGCCGTGGCGGTTTGCTGGGCCCGGGATAATCAGCCGAATGTGTCCAGCAGGGCAATGATTCCATGGGCGATTTCTTCCGGCCATGCCGATGAGGGTTATTGTGGAAAAGAATGCAGCATCCTCGGGTTTGTGGAATTTTCCTTGCCGTATGTGTAGAAATACACTACATATTATAAAATTTTCTTTGTTCTTTGAAAATCGTCTTTGCCATTGTGAATGTATGGTCGATTTTCATCAATAATGAAAAGGAGTTA
>CAZURY010000076.1:0-7967 GCA_964623145.1 uncultured Desulfobulbus sp.
GCAGGCTCAACACCCTGGCCTCCTTTTACGGACACGGAAAGATTGCGGAATTTGAACTGCGCAACCAGTTGCTCAACCAGGCAGAGAACATCAAACTTGTGCAGGACGAGAGCCGTTGGCAGGAATTACCCCGCTATTCCGGCCGCCAGAAGCAGTGGATGAAGTTCGGCGGCCTGCTGGGGACCGTCACCTTTGAAGGCGACCTGCGACCGTTTCTGCCCTGCCTGGCAGTGGGTGAATGGACCCATGTCGGCGGCAAGACCAGTTTTGGACTGGGGAAATATGTGATGGAATATGCCACCAATACGCATAAATAGGAGTTGATGAAAAAAATGGATACTATAACCGCAAAATTTACTGTGAACACACCTCTGTTTATGAGTGGCGCAGATCAAACAAAGGCTGAATTACGAACACCTTCAATTAAAGGAGTCATTCGGTTCTGGTGGCGGGCATTACATTATGCCGAAGATAAAACTTTATCCGCCTTAAAAAAACGTGAAGAAGAACTGTTTGGTTCAACCAGGAAACAGTCATCCGTCCGCTTTGCCCTGGAATACAGGTCAAAACAATTGAACATTGACAATCCCAGATCAAACCCAAGCCCAACCTGGCTCAATGGGAAAAAGGGATGTGTTTACCTCGGGTACGGGGTTATTACTGTCCAAGAAAAACTGGAGCGCCCCTGTATTAAACACGACCAGAGTTTCACCCTCAGGATTGTTGCCAGGAATGAGATCGACCCATCCATAATGAACGCCGTTAAACTGTTTGGCCTGATTGGTGGAGCCGGGGCAAAGTCCAGAAAAGGTTATGGCAGTGTCACCCTTGTTGAGATGCAAAGAAACGGGGAGGCGATCCCCTGTCCATGTCCACAAGACCTTGAAAGTTATGGAACAGAATTGAATAAGTTACTATGCCAAACAGGGAACTTTAGCCTCCCTGCCGAGCATTCATTCACCGCATTTTCAACCGCAGCCCGGATTGATACACTATTGCCAGGCAAGGATCCCATTGAAATCTTGAATAATTATGGTGAAACCATGCAGTTATACAGGAGCTGGGGTCGAAAAGTAAAAAAAGGGCATGTGCTGCCAACTGGTGAGCAAGCAGAGCATAATTTTAAAAATGATCACGACTGGTTCAAAAATGAAAATTCGTTTCGTTCAAGGAATCCTGAGTTTCACCCCGAGCGGGCGCTTTTTGGACTTCCTCATAATTATTTCAAATATGATCCAAATGGCAATCATCTCAGTGCCAATGTTGAGCCGGCTGGAAACTCGATAGAGCGTCGGGCAAGTCCACTTTTTTTCCATGTCCATAAACTTGCCGACAAGCAATACATAGGTGTTTCGATTTTACTCCCAGCTCTCTTTTTACCAGGCACGGAAAGGCAAATTTCTGCCGACGGAACATCTGTCGATCTCGTTGAGAATAACTACCGGATTTTAACTAATTTTCTGGAAGGGAAAAGAGGATATCGAACTGCAAAAACCAAAGAGTATTACTTTCCTGAACGTAAACAAATCTGGCCGGCAAAGGAGGAAAAATAATCATGACACAAATCCTTCATTATACCATTGGCCCGGTGCAGTCTTTTGTCGGACAGGCCCGCCGGACACGCGACCTCTGGGCAGGCTCCTTTATCCTTTCATGGATGGCAGGGCAGGCAATGGCGGCCATAATTCAGGAGCTGGACGGCACTATTGCCTTCCCCGTTGTACAGCAACAGCAACATGCAGTGATCAGCGATGAATTACTCAAGGCAATAATGGGTGAAAAAGACCATAAATCACCACAGATCGGCTCACTGCCAAATCGTTTTAAGGCCATCGTCAAAGGCAATGTAACCGGGGAGGATATTAACAAAAAGGTAAGCAAACGTGTCCTGGACAAATGGCAGGGGCTTGGAAAAGCGGTCTGGAAAGAATTTGTTGAGCCAATAGCAGACAAAGGATGCGGCACCCGGAAAATATGGAACGAACAAGTTAACAACTTCTGGGAAATCAACTGGGTACTAGCTGAAGATAACAAAAAAAATGATGATGGCAGCTGGCTGGATATTCGTAAAAACCGGCGCAGTCACTGGCCGATCCCCCAAGGTGGAGATCATTGTACCCTGATGGGGGACTGGCAGGAGCTCTCCGGCTATATCCAGACGCCATGGCAGGGAAAAGATAAACAGCTTGCATTTTGGCAAAACCTACAGGAGCATAAAAAACTTGGCCCCCTTGAACTGCGCGATACAGAGCGTCTCTGTGCCATCTCGCTGATCAAGCGATTATTTCCAAGGCTTTCAGCCGATTCATTAATTGCGACTATTGGCTGGATACCGGGAGGCAGCCACAGCGCTATAGGAAATTGGCCATCTACAGCATATATGGCGGCAATTCCCTGGCTGAATACAATTGTTGATTCAAAAAATCAAAAGCTAATCAATGGGTATGCAGCAACTGTACAGACAGCAGTTGGGGAGAACTTTTACAAACGTTTAAAAAGTGAACAGGCTGCCGAAATTCATGGCCTTGCAACATTGGGCGAGGCGGCGGAACTTGACGGTAACCTGTTTCAACCGGATGCTCTGCAGAATCACCGATCAACACCGCTTTCTTTTACGAAACGTGCAGACCCACGCAAAGAACCACTACATGAGCAAACAGCCAGGAAAACAATTGTAAAAAAGCTGAAAAAACTTACCCAGGCCCAGGGTAACAGTAATGCACAACCATTTTACGCACTGCTGGTTATGGACGGCGACAACATGGGGAAACTGCTGCAGAATAAACATATAGATAAGGACAATAAGAACATTTCCGCAGCACTGATGGCGTTCACCAAGGCAACAGAAAAGATCGTCCACAAACACCAGGGTGTTTTACTCTATGCCGGTGGGGATGATGTGCTTGCAATGGTGTCAATGCAAACAGCCATTGAATGTGCACGGGAACTGCACAGGAAATATACCAATATTTTTGAACAGAATACGGTGTTAGCACCCCACAAAAAGTTATTTACCGCCTCTGCATCCATTGTTTACGCCCATTTTCACACTCCCTTGCAATCAGTCCTTCTGGTTGGACATCAAACGCTTGACCGCATAGCCAAAGAATCAAACGGTCGGGATTCGCTGGTTTTGACGATCTTGAAACCGGAAGGCATCACCTCCCAGTGGGTTGGCCGTTTTCCCATGGCTGCAAGCATGATTGAACTTATAGATGCAGTAAAACAAGGCGGCTTTACAACCAGTTTTTTTTATAACCTGCGTGTCAGGTACCCATTTTTCCATAAAGAAGAATATAAACCACCTTCTGCACAGGATAAAGCGGATCTATTACTGGCAGAATACTGCAAAGGGAAAAACATCAAAACAGACAAGCAAAGAAAGGAGGCCATAGACAATATGCAAGTTTTGCTCCGGGCCTGCGGATATCAAACAGGAAAGGCTGAAACAGTCGATCTGGCAGGCAGGCTGCAGCTTGATGGTGCGTATATAGCCCGCTTTCTCGTAGACAGCTGTCATAACTTTGGACGGGAAAGGGGGCTGGCATGACGAATTTGCGCATACGGTTCAAGCCGCTGGATACATTATTTTTCAGGGATGGCAGCCCTTTTAACCGTGAGGAACTTCAGGCCAATGTGAAGACTGTCTTTCCGCCATCGCCCACAACCCTTGCCGGTGCAATTCGTGCCGCCTGGGCACGGGCAATGGGGTGGGACGGTAATGGCCGCGGCGGCAACTGGACAAAATGTTGTAAAGACCGGCTCGGCGCTGGTTGTAACCTGCCTGAGAAGATTACATTTAATGGCCCTTACCTTTTCAGGAATAATGATCCGGTTTTCCCTATTCCCGCCCATGTCCTGGGTACACCCTCCGCTGATCCGCAGCGACATAAGCCTCATGACCTGATACTACTCGCTCCTGGCAGGGAAATGGAAACAGATCTGGGTAAAATTATCCTGCCTGCCAAACCTTCTTCAGATAAGATTAAAGGTCGCAAGGCATTAATATCCGATTGGTGGGTTTCGGCCAGTGGCTTACTTCAAATCTTGAGCGGAAACCCTCCTGATAGAGATACGCTGATACATCAAAGCAAACTATGGACGGTAGAGCAGCGAATTGGCAACTTCCGAAAAGATGGCCGTGTAACCGGATTGATGGCCCTCTATTCTCCACAACATATCAGATTACAGCAGGGCGTTGAGCTTGTTATGTTTTCCAGTGGACTGCCGGATATTGAAATTGAACAAATTACATCCCATCCGGCACTTACAGGGGGTGAGGCCCGATCCTGCTGGCTCACGATAGAGGAAGGAGGACTTGAGGGTTATCTGCATCCAGCGGCATCTGCCAGCAGCCGGAAATATACCCTGGTTGCCCTTACCCCCGCACAGATAGGAGAAAGCCTGGATAGCATTTCAATAGAAGGCAGCCAGCCGGTTTCGTGCTGCAACCAGCGACCTCTTATGCTTGGTGGATGGGATTGCAATAAACCCCGCGAAATGGTCCCCTGCCTTCGACCGGGGTCGGTACTCTTTATGAAAACAGAAAATGATACGGCAACAGGTAAAATTATCTCATACGGTGGAAAAACCCAATGGGGATTTGGCCGCTTTGTCACAGGAATCTGGAAATAAAGGAGAAGTTATCATGGAAAATATTGTGGTCAGCATGTTTGCGGAAACATTTATCCATCCCGGTAGTGGACAAAATGACGGCGTTATTGATCAACCGGTGGCCCGTGAGCGTGTTACCGGTTACCCGTTTATTGCCGGCTCCAGCCTGAAAGGGGCATGGCTTGATTATGCGAAACAAAATGACACTGATGAGAATGAGCGCAAGCAGCTGTTCGGTAACAAGGATTGTGCCGGGCAACTGCTCATTTCCGACGCACGCCTTTTGCTTCTACCGGTAAGGAGCTTGAGCCGAAGTTACTGCTGGCTCACCTGCCCCCTGATACTTGAACGGCTGGCACGAGACCTTGCGCGTGCTTTTGGAGAAAAAAACAGCCTGCCGGACATACAGGTAGAGAATGAAAAATTTCTCGGCCTGTCTGAGGCAGAAAATTTCATTTTTCTTGAGGAGCGGAATTTTCAGCGTGCGGGAATAGTTCCCGTTGACGTACTTGAAGTTATAGAGGAATTCATTCCCCATGAAAAAAGCCGTGCCCGGCTGGCTGCTCAGCTGGTTGTAGTCAGCGATGGTGATTTCCAGTGGTTTGCGGAAAATGGTCTTTCAATCCTGGCCCGCAACAGTCTGGATAACGACAAGCAGAGTAAAAATCTCTGGTACGAAGAAACCCTGCCGCCGGACAGCCTCATGACATCAATTGTCGCCCAACGGGATAGCAGCAACAACAGCATGAAAGTATTTAAAGAAATGCTGCTGAAAAAAAACTATCTCCAGGTCGGCGGCAATGAAACCATTGGCCAGGGTTGGTTCCAGCTTGGTATATACCCTGATGACAGTGAAACAACAGCTAAGGAGGGCGGAGACAATGGCTGATTTGGACAAGCAGCGGGCAGCGAATGCCCTGGATATGGTAAGAATTTTACAGAAAAAGGGCGAAAAAGAGTACGGCAACTACGTCAGCTTTGTTAAAGCGCTGCCGGCGGTTATTCTGCAAACCGGCCTTGGCCAGGCGCTTGCCTCTGAACTGGCGTCAGCCGGTACTGACAACGACACCCAAAACGGGCATAGATGTTTATTCCATGATGTAAGCCAATGGCTTGGCCGGGACGATGCGATGGCTCCCTTTTGCAACCAGTATTCAAAAGAGACCGGTATCCTGGATGCCTTACTCAATGGAAATGAATCTACATATCTCCAGGCTCAGTATGAAGCCCTGGCGTATGTTTCCTGGCTGAAAAAATTTGCGGTTGCCCTGCTCATTCAACCGAAAGGGGAAGGGTCATGACAAGATTACCACTATATGAAATCAGCCCTGATAAAAAACCTTTAAACACCGGCAACGCCGGACTCTGGTATAATAAATTTTGTGATCAGTGGCATAAAGACAGGTGGTCTCTACAAGCACACACGGTTGGCAATGGACAAAATAAACAGGAAATAAACTCCAAGCAAAACTGGATAAACACCGTTGTCGGTCGGAAAGCAGGTAATGAAAGATTACTCCAGGAAGCTTCGGAACGTCGTCGTGAAATGGTTGCCAAGTGCTCAGGTATCATCATGAATTTTGAAACAACAGCCCCCTTTATCACCGGGCTGGGCAACCCCCATCCTGTTGAAAACGGATTTACCTGGCACCATCTGTTCGGCAGCCCATTTCTACCGGCAGCATCTATCAAAGGTCTTGTCCGTGACTGGGCGACAAACTGGGCGGATAATAAGCAGCAGAACCATGAAAACGTTACGAGGTTATTCGGGGCGGATAACAAAAAAGATAACAAGAATACAGGGAGTATCATCTTTCTTGATGCCATCCCAACCAAATTTGTCCAGTTAAAATCCGAGATCATGACACCTCATTATGGAGATTATTACCAGAGCAATACGGAATGTCCCGATACTCCCGGCGACTGGCTCAGCCCCACGCCCATTCCGTTCCTGGCAGTTGCGGAGAAACAGGAGTTCCAGTTTGCACTTATCAGCAAGTGTGGAGAAGGGCACGATACGGACCTGAAAATGGCTGCTGACTGGTTGATTGCAGCCCTGCAGACAGTTGGTGCCGGAGGCAAAACAGCGGTCGGATATGGAACATTCCGCAGGAGTGGCAGGGAATTGCCGAAAGAAGAAAAATGGCGATTAAAGTTAAAGCAATTAGAACCAAATGATCTTGTCAACAGTTTCAGTAGAAACTGGGGCAAAACAAAAAAACAGTACGGCACCGATCTGAACCTATATAAAAAATTGATTATTGAAATTCATGGCGAAGCCATACATCACTGGAAGGATTCGGAAAAGCAGAATGAAAAAAAAGCGTTCAAAAGGATTTTCCCTGGAGATTGATGCACTGGTTCTGTTGTATGCGAACTGGTGCCCCATAATTGTTTACAGGTTCCACCCGTGTAAATCAGCCATCGAAAAATAGCCCCTTAATGAGGTACAATATGCCCACTATGTTAGCTGATATTGCCAGGTTTGCCTTTAAGACAAGAAAACCGTTCTTCATTGCTATCCCAGTCATTATCCTGTTTGCTTTTTGTGATATAATTTTTCATGGAACCCTATTAAGCGCTGAGGATAGCATCTGGTCAAAAACGATTAACCCATGGATTAATATCGCAACACTTGTTATTGCTGCTGCTGTATGGTTTGGTGAGATTTACCAGGATTGGAAAAATGATCTGCCTAAACGGCTTACGGTTCTTTTCCAATATCGAACGGATGGTGAGGAGAAGTACTGCATTGTTATGCGCTGCGAGAAAGCACATTTGGCAGATATGGCGGATGTTCGGGCCCTTGGTCAGCAGATTGGCAGCCAGTTGGTCAACCCGGATGAACCGGATCGCACTCTGAGTTTTATTGCCCCACGTGTTGAACAAAGTGACAGAAATATTTTATTTGATGATGTAGATGGATTTTTCCAGCATCAAGTCGTAACTTTCACATTAAATAAATTGCCCGATAATTTAAAAAGCAGTGAATGCAAGGTCTGGAGACATCCTTTTGCAAAAGAAGATATAACCGTTACAAAAATATGATCGTCATTAATTTGTCCACATTCTTTGCCGCAAACGCAAAACTAGCCACACTGGATAATTATATTAAACAGGCCGTAGAACTAGCCGGACAGGGCAACGAAGTTGTGCTCACCGGGGCTGCGCCGGTGTGGATGTATCTTGGCATTGCCCACGCCCTGCATGGTAAGGTAAAACGGCTGGTGTACCGCTCGCCGGTGACCGGAGATGTGGAAATTTTTAACCATGATCCGTTTTAGCCGTGCTTGATTGAGAGGAGCGCAAAAACAGGAAAAATAAAAACATGAATAAAATCAACAACAACGGCC
>CAZURY010000077.1:0-7881 GCA_964623145.1 uncultured Desulfobulbus sp.
CATGAGACAGCGCAAGGCCTGCAGATTGGGGATGAAATGGAAATCCCGGAGGGTTTCGCCCCATCTGCAACAATTTTAAAAGAAAACATTAATAATTATTTATCTTTTTTTCTTTGCAGATGGGGTGAAACGCTCAATTTAGGTTGATATAATGGCTGTGATACTGCTGTTTGCAGGATATAACGCAATTGCTTAGGAGAGCGAGAGTGTACACGGGCAATAGTTGACCCGACATTTTAGTTTTATGCGATAACATTTTATGTTTGTCATTGTTTTTTTTCTTTTTGGACTCTTTCTCATCGTTCTGCAGACAACTATTTTTATGATGAGTCCTGTCTGGAGCGCTACACCTGATCTTTATTTTATTCTGGTGGCCTACCTCGCCTATCGCCACGATATTTTACGCAGTCTGATTGTTTTGTTTCCCCTTGCCATGATTTTTGATGTTTTGTCCGGTCTTGTTCTCGGTATGTATCCGGCGATTTTTATCCTTGGTTTTTTTCTGCTTAAGTTCATGAGCGATCGTTTACCCGTCAGGGAATCCTTCTATCAGTTGCCAATGATCGGAGTCAGCTATCTACTGGTGAACTGGTTGGTGTATGTATGTATGAGCTTTGCGGTGCCGTCTTTGCTGGTTCCGTGGTCATGGCCGGAAATGTTCATGCGTGCAGGCCTCGTCATCCTTTTTTCTTTTCCCCTGTTTCGTATTTTTGAATTTATTCATCGTCGGATTGAGGGAAAGTTCACCGGTCTTTATAAGGGACGGATTCGTTCCGGTAACCGATATCGAGAATAGTATATGATCGGCTTTCCCAAGAAAAAACGATTAAACAAAAAGCGTTCGGAGTCTTTGTTTGATGGAGAGCTGAAAAAACAAAACGGGATAACTCTGCTTGTCCATCGGGATGACGGTGAACTTGATTTTTTTCGGAAACGGGCTTTCTATGCCGCCTTTGTCATTATTTTCTTTTTTGCCGTGCTGATATCCCGTCTCTGGTTCCTCCAGGTTCAGCAGGGCGAAAAATACAGCCGCCTGGCGGACAGCAACCGGGTTCGTTACCTTGAAATAGCCGCTCCCCGTGGAAATATTCTTGACAGCATGGGACGGGAGATTGTCACAAACCGTCCATCATTTAATGTGGTCTGGGTCAGGGAAGACAATCGTCTTGATGATGTGCTGCTCAAAAAGATGGCGGTTATTCTCGAGACGGATGTTTCTGATTTGTTGGCAAGGATTCGGAAAATGGCCGGAACTCCAGGACATATACCCGTACGACTGGCGGAAGATATTAACTGGAACAAGGTTGCGTTTATAGAAAATAACCGGATGAATCTTCCCGGTATTAAAATAGAAGTCGTCCCGCTCCGGGTGTATCATTACGGTAATCTTGCCTCACATATTATTGGTTACCTGGGCGAGATCAACGAAAAAGAGTTAAAATCGTCTAAAGAGGGAGAGTACCGGGGCGGTGATTTAATAGGCAAAATGGGACTTGAACGACTTCGTGAGAAAGATCTGCGCGGGGAAAAGGGTCGTCACTATATGGAGGTGAATGCCCTTGGCTTTGAGCAACGGAACTTGAAGGGAATAGAACCCCTTCCCGGCAATGACCTGCAGCTTACCATTGATATGGATCTGCAGCGAGCAGCTGAGGATATTATGACGGCCGATAATAAATCCGGAGCAGTGGTCGCCGTAGACGTCAACAGCGGTCGACTTCTGGCATTGGCCAGTGCGCCGACCCTGGAGTTGGACAAGTTTATCGGAGGTATCTCTCATAAGAACTGGCAGGCTATGCTCGATAACCCTCTGCATCCTCTGATTAATAAGATTGTTCAGGGACAGTATCCACCCGGTTCAACGTATAAACTGGTGACTGCCGCCGCCGGTCTTGCCGAAGGTGTGATTACCCCTGATTCGATAATATATTGCCCCGGTCATTATCGGTTCGGCAACAGAACATACCGTTGCTGGAAGCACAGCGGTCATGGAGCGGTCGATCTGAACCGCGCTCTGTCAGAATCATGCGATGTATATTTTTATCAGGTCGGGCAAAGGCTTGGCGTCGACAGACTGGCAAAATATGCACGAATGTTCGGGCTTGGACGGAAAACCGGGGTGGAAATGGAACATGAAAAATCCGGTCTCATCCCCACTGCAGCATGGAAAAAGAAACGTTTTGGCAAGGTATGGCAGGAAGGTGAAACCCTGTCCATTGCCATTGGCCAGGGGTTTGATCTGGTCACGCCCCTGCAACTGGCTTTTATGACGGCCACGGTTGCCAATGGCGGCACTTTATATAAGCCCGGACTGGTGGAACAGGTAAGAGATCCCGATGGCAAGGTGATTGAGCAGTTTGAGCCTGAAGTTGTTGATCGACTGAAAGGGCAGGGCCGCAACCTGCAGTTGGTTCGCAAGGGACTGACGGAAGCGGTAAACGGTCGCCATGGAACAGGCAGGCGGGCACGATTGAAGGATCTGGGCATTACCGTTGCCGGAAAAACCGGTACGGCTCAGGTTGTTCGACTTAAACAGTACCGTCATCTTAAGGAAAAAGATATTCCTTACAAGTATCGGGATCATGCCTGGTTTACCTGTTTTGCTCCGGCTGAAAATCCGGAGATCGCGGTTACGGTACTGGTGGAACATGGCTTTCATGGCGGCTCAGGTGCGGCCCCTGTGGCAAAAGCAGTGCTTGAGGCATATTTCAGGAAACGACTTGCCGGTAGTGATGATGTCCCGGTGCAGGTTTTTCACCAAGAATCCGGCGCCGGACAGGTAAAAAAATCTCGCTGAACCGGCATGGCTGGACCGGATTTTTTAACGTCACAGCCATAACAGATAAGCGAAGACTTCGAAGTATGAAAATAGCCCGGATCGGCATCATTTCGTAGGCGATTTTCGGATAAACGTCCATGTCCAGCGGACTGGACAGCACAAAAAATGAAACAGAAGTTCATAATGTAGTTTTGCAGTTGGAACGCCACCGGCGGAAACTACTCTGTTTTCTGACTTCTGTTACGGATAAATCGAAGAGGAAAGAGAAAATGCTGCGTTTTGATCGACGTCTGATCCATCATTTTGACTGGGTGATGCTCCTGATGCTTCTCCTGGTTTCAGCAATGGCCCTGACCAATCTCTACAGCTCCACCTGGAACGGTACCGGCGCTGTTTCCACGGTTCTGCTCAAACAGTCCTACCTTTTTTGTGCCGGTCTGGTCATGATCTTTGTGCTCATGGTCGTTGACTATGGAGAATTGGAGACATTTGGCTATGTCCTGTATATTGGTATCGTCCTGCTGTTGCTGTATACGAATTTTTTTGTTCACACTACCATCAATGGCTCCCAGCGATGGATTAATCTGGGTTTTTTTCGGCTTCAACCTTCAGAGCCGGCCAAGTTGATCCTGGTTCTGGTCCTTGCCTCCTGTTATTCAAAAAAAGAAGTTGATAACGGATATCGACTGCGGGACCTTATCATGCCCGGGGCATTGACGGCAATCCCGTTTGTATTGATTCTTATCCAGCCCGATCTTGGCACGGCGTTGATGCTCGGAATTTTATTTGTTTCCATGACCGCTTTTGTCAAACTCCGCTGGTCAACCGTCGGCATTCTCGGCGCTTTTGGAGCAGCGGGCGGCTTCATCGGCTGGAAATTTCTTCTTAAGGACTATCAACGCCGGCGCATTGAAACTTTTTTGAATCCTGAGGGTGATCCCATGAACCATGGGTACCAGATAATGCAGTCTAAAATTGCCGTTGGGTCGGGACGGATTTTTGGCAAAGGCTTTATGGAGGGCACCCAGGGACATCTTCACTTCCTGCCTGAACGGCACACTGACTTTGCCTTTTCCGTCTGGGGGGAGGAATGGGGTTTTGTCGGCACGCTCTTTTTTTTAAGCTGTTATTTCTTTCTTCTACTCTGGGGCATTAATATCGCCATGACGGCACGGGATAAGTTCGGTGTACTGCTGGCCTTTGGTCTTGTTATGTTGATTTTCTGGCAGGCGGTTATCAATCTTTTTATGATTATGGGTTTTTTACCGGTGGTTGGTATCCCCCTGCCATTGTTTTCCTATGGCGGATCATCCTTGTTAACGACCTTATTGGCTGTCGGCATCCTCATGAATATCAGGATGCGTCGATTTCAGAACCAACAATGAGAAGAATGCCGGTAGGTAACACTGCTTGAGCTGTTTCTTTTTTTTCCTAACTCTCCAGGCACAGTTTGATGTATACTGTGAATATGAACGAATTTACAGTTGGTTGTCTGCACTATTTTCCTGCCATTTGATTACATGGCGATCGGTAACCTTTTGCGAGCCTATCTTTGATGAAAATTTTGCGCTCAAGTGATCCGGAATTAAAAGGGGTTTTTAATTTTTCCCTGGCCTTTGCAGGGGCGGTGAAGAATTATACCCTCTATCCGGCGGATCATGCGATTGCCAAAAAACACCTGCTCAATTTCAGCCGTCATCTGACCAAGTTTCTTGCCGATTATGAATGCCTGCGACTTGATGTTGAAAAAAACAGTCTGCGGTATGCCGGAGAAATCGTCTATCAGGGATCTGCCGAAGAAAGTGATATAGCCTATCTCTTAGGTCGGGACGGGGTGCAGTATCTGGAATTTAAAAGAGGAATTGAGCTCTGGGAGATGCAGAGCCTCCTGAAGCTGATCAATGAGCACAGGATGCTGGATGAGGAAAATGACGGCGATATCGTCACCGCCCTCTGGGAACAGGACTATCCGCATATCGACTATAAGGCTATCGATATCCTCGCCCTTGATGCACCGGCAATTGATTTTTCCGGTTTCAAGGTGGCTCCGGCGCAGGTGGTTTCCGATGTGGAACAGGATGATTTTTCTGATGATTCCTCCGGTAGCGGGTTGGATGATGCCGGAGTTGATGATTTCCTTGCGGGGAGTGATGATTCTTTGGCCGGGGAAGAGGCTCCGTCTGTTGCCCTGACCATAACCGCTAAGGGAAACGACCTGTGGATACTGTCGCCACTGGAGCGTTATGAGTTGGAAAAGATGGTTGCCGCAGAAGAGCAACTGGACAACACCGACAATGTAATTGATATCTTGTTGATAATACTGGTTGTTCAGAATGATCAACAGGATTTTATTGCCACTCTTGATTTTTTACAGGACAGGTTCCTTCATGCCTGTAAAATACATCGTTTCGACGCAGCCCTGAAGGTTTTAAATAATCTACTCAAGATACGCGGGTCCTTTAGTGGAAAGAAACAATGGGCCCTGCCGCTTTTTGATGCTTTTCTGCATACAGTTTCCAGGGCGGAAAGCCTTCGTGAACCCAGACGGCTCTTGCTTGATCCTGAAACACGGCCTTATTCCCAGCAGATGGAGTATCTCTGGCGGGTCCTTTGTCTGCTTTCTCCCGAGGTGCTGTTTACCCTTGGGCCTTTGCTGCCTGATGTCCCTTCTGCAAAGATACGGCAGGCGCTCAGCAGCGTAATTGTGCACCATGGGCAGCGTGCGCCGGAAATCCTTGCCGATACCGTGCCGTTGTTTGATGAAGAGTTATGCCTGCAACTCCTGCCGGTTGCCAGGAAGATGCCGACAGACGCCGGCAATAAGATTTTTCTCGCCATGGCCCTTCATGATTCCCCTGTTGTCCGCTCCCGGGCTTTTGGCATACTTGAGAGACGTAACAGGCTTGACCCTCTTGAACTTTTTCCATTGATCAATGACGGTGACAGAGAAATCCGGCAAAAAATTCTGGCGCTCTTGTCGCGTAAAAAAAATGAACAGTGTGAAGAGCGATTGCTTGCCTATCTGCAAAATGGCGAGAACACAATCCGTGAGAAAGACCATCTCGTTGCCTGCTACAAGGCGCTGGGTGGCTGCGGATCGACGCGGTCGATTTCCGTATTAAAGGAAATTTTGATGGGGGGAAAGATTGGAAATATGTTTAGCCGTGAGGCCTTAAATCATAAGCAGGGCGCTGCCGTAGCCCTGCATGAATTGGGAATCGCTGAAGCGGATCAGATTCTTAAGGAAGGTGCGGCCGGTATTCTGCCGGATGTCCGTCTTGCCTGCAAAAAGGCTCTGGGAAAATAGATTGATGACAGGAAAGGGGTCGGGTAAAAACAGGGGTGTCCCGGATAATCGTCTGCCGGGACAGCAGTTTATCCAGGTGCTGAACAATCTGCTCAGCACGGCCAGTATTCATCAGGACAACAATCGGCTGCTTATTCAGTGCGTTGATTCATTCCTTGAAGTTGTCGGTCGGCTTCTTGCCGAAGAAGATGAGATAACACTTCTTGTTGCCGTTGGCGGTTTTTACCTGCAACAGGAAAAGATTATTTTCAAACGCAATGCTGCCGGACTTGTCCGCAAGATGTTGACTTTTTTTGAAGAACGTCAGCTCGACGGCCTGAAAATTTATCAGAACGTCACCTATGCCTCTCTGTCGGAAATAACGGCCTTTGCTCGAATATTGAACAAGTGCGGCCGGCAGGAGAATCCGTTTCATTGGCTGTCGGTTGAGACGGCGGGAGATAAATTCCCCTGGGTAGAGGTGATAGATCCATCCCAGACCGAATCCCTGGAGTCCTTTTTCAGCGATGCCGTTTCCTCGTCAGCACCGGCCGGAACCTCTTCGTCGCCAAAACCACGGCAGAGAAATCAGGTTCCTGCAGAAGTCAAAATGAGAGAAAGCGGCGCCGCCAAAGAGATAAAGCGGCAGGTGCGGTCTCTGGAATTAAGGGAGAGCAAAAGAAAAAATCTTCAATCGAGCCAGGCTGAGAGGAAGGGTAACAGGAAAGAGCGCATTCAGAAAAAGGCAATGCGCACCTATGGCTATGCCATGAATTCTCTGCAAACCCTGTCGCAGAAACTCTCAACGGGCAGGTATGCCGGAATCGGCAAGGCTGTCCATATGGTACAGAACATGGTTGATCTCATCATGGATGACGACAATGTTCTTCTCGGTCTGAGCACCATTCGTGACTATGATGATTACACCTTTACCCATTCCGTCAATGTCGCCATCCTTGCGGTCTGCCTCGGCAATCGTATAGGGCTTTCCCGCACGCTTCTCGGTCGATTGGGTTTAAGCGGCCTGTTCCATGACCTTGGTAAGATAGACGTCCCGCTTGATATTTTAAATAAACCGGGAAAGCTGGAAGACGAAGAGCTTGCCGAATTGCAGAAGCATTCCTTAAACAGTGTGCGCCGGATTATTCGTCTGCGGGCCTCCTATGATAAAAAAGCGGAAATACTCTTACCGCCCTTTGAGCACCATCTCCGCTATGATCTCTCCGGATATCCGAAAACGCCGCGCAAGAAGCCGCTTACCCTGCTTGGACGTATTGTTGCCATTGCCGATGTTTATGACGCTGTAACTTCCCAGCGTATTTACCGCTCAAAATTTTTAAGTCCGGATCAGGCCCTTGGGCTCATGCTCAAGGGATCAGGCACGGATTTTGATCCTATTCTTCTTAAAGTTTTTATCAACATGCTTGGTGTCTATCCGCTGGGGACCGTGTTGAAATTTGAAGATGGGGAGCTGGGGATAGTGACAACGCCGCCGGAAAAGAATAAGGACTCGTCGGAACTCTGGGTTTTACTGCTTAAAGATAATGGAGACTCGACCTATACCAAACGCTACCTTATGAGTCTTGGCAGTTGGGATCAGGAACGAGGCGGTTTTAACCGGCCGATTCTGGAAAGTTGTCATCCCTCAGAGCTGGGTATCCAGCCGGCGGAATTGATTTTCTAATTGCTGTCTTCCCGGCCGGGCTATTCGTAATCGTTCACCAAATAGCAACTAAGATTGATAAACCTATACTTGTAAGCGTTTACCAGTGCTCCACGGAGTCTTCGCTTACCCGGAGTCTCGTTCCTCGCTTAC
>CAZURY010000078.1:0-7834 GCA_964623145.1 uncultured Desulfobulbus sp.
ACTACAGGTAAGCGAGGAACGAGACTCCGATGAAACAGCACAAAACCTACAGCTTAGGGCGAAATGAAAATCGCTCAATTTAGGATGTGGGTAAATCCAGATACTCTGTTACAAGGGACAACTGGGCCAGCAGGGCAACCACGGCCGTGTCTACATGCAGAATACGTGGTCCCATGGTGACCATGGTAAATCCCTTGTCAACAAATTGCCCGCATTCATAATCAAGAAATCCTCCTTCCGGACCAACAGCAAGCAATATCTTTTTCTTTTCAGAGCCGTTTCCCGTTCGAGATGACGATGTTTCAACAGTGGGCCCGGGGTACAGTTCAAGCATCTCGCTTAAAGAACGGTCAGCCGTTGGATGGGCCAGCAAACCTATTCCGGCAAGCGTTGGTAAAATATCCTCAACAAAGGGTTTAAACCGGTGATACACCAGGACTTCAGGCAGATACGTATCCATGGCTTGCTCGAGCCCTTCGATCAGGATCTTTTCTATTTTCTCCGGTTTGAGCACCGGCGAATGGAAGAAGGACTTTTCCACCCTGCGTGATCGAATCAGATGAAACCTGCGCACCCCCAAGGTTGTTGCCTGTTTCAATATCCGCTGCAGCATTATCGGTCGCGGCAGGGCGAGAATGAGTTCAAGATCAAGCCCTTGCGGTGGCGGAGAAGACAAGGCAACAGACAAACGCACCGATTCATTATCCATACTCCGGATAACCGCTTTTCCCGTCAAGCCGTTAATCTCGCCTACCCGCAGGCTGTCTCCCTCTTTCAGTCGTAAAATATTGCGTATATGTTCAGCCCGGCGGCCTGAAAGCACAACTGTATCTCCCTGCCGGTGAGAGGATTTAAAGAGCAGCAGATTCATACCAACAACTTTTTCCTTTTTTTATTCTGCCTGTTGTATATTGTATGCCGGTAGAATATTTTCTTCATCGACCCTAACATACCTGATACCCGTGCTTCTCGCATACACCCTTCTTTCAACATTACTCGGTCTCTTTTTATTACCGATTATCATAGCTGCAGCGCTGACACGAAAAAAATATCGGGGCCGAAGTCTGCAGCGGCTCGGACTGACCCTGCACAGTCGTCTTTCTCAACTTCCGGGAAACAACCAACCAACAATATGGATCCATGCTCTATCGGTTGGCGAGGTCACCTCTGCCCTGCCCCTGATCCAAGGCCTGCGACAGCGCTATCCTCAGGCAACGCTTTATTTATCAACAACAACGAAAACCGGTCTGGCCACTGCCGGCCGGCTTACCTCCTCGCTTGTCGATGCTCTTTTTTTCAGCCCTTTTGACTTTTTTTTCTGTGTGCATCGTTTTATCAACCTGCTTCGTCCATCATTATTTATCCTGGTGGAAACCGATTTCTGGCCTGGATGGCTATGGCTGTTAAACAAAAAGAAAATTCCCTGTCTCTTGGTTAACGGTCGTTTTTCCAGGCAGTCAATAACCGGATACCAACGTTTTGGATTTCTCTTCAAACCGATGTTTGACTGTTTTAAACTGCTCTCACTGCAAACCAGGCAGGACTGTAATAATCTTAAAGAATTAGGAATTGCAAAAAAGAAAATCGTCACCTTGGGCAACCTGAAATTCGATGCTGGAACATTTGTTGAACCATCAAAGACAGACTCGATCACACGCTCTGATCTCGGACTGACGAATGTGAAACCTTTGCTGATCTGTGGCTCTACCCACAGGGGAGAGGAGACCATTCTCTTTACCGCCTTGCAGAGGATAAAAAAATATATCCCCGACCTGATCATGATTTTAGCTCCCCGTGACATTAACCGTACCAGTGAAATTGAACATCTGGCCCAAGGCCTTGAGCTGACGACAACACGCAGAACCGAACATAAAAGTGATGTAACGGATATCCTTTTACTTGACACCCTGGGCGAATTGGCGGCCTGTTATTTCCTTGCTGATATTGCCTTTATTGGAGGATCACTCGTCCCGGCAGGCGGCCATAATCCACTGGAGGCTGCGTCTGCGGGAATTCCGGTTCTGTTTGGTCCCCACATGGAAGACTTTGCCGAAATCAGTCTGGCGCTCATTGAGGCCGGCGGCGCTTATCAGCTCACCGACAACGATAAACTCGACCGCCTGGTAGTTGCGCTGTTGTCCGACGACAAGATAAAGGCCCGGGAAACGGGAGAAGCAGGCAGGCATTATGTTATCAGAAGTCGGGGCGTTGTCGACAATCACCTGAAAGTCATCGACCGGATGCTCACGGATGCTCAATTCCCATGCACAGGAGGGCAATGACTGATCTCTCCCGACTGCTCTCCCGAATTGTTGATACGCTACTCCTGCCGGTAACCTTTTGTTTTATTGCAGGGGCAACTCTTGCCGGGTTGTGCCCGGCCTCCCGGCAATTACCCCTGCCTGTTTCTATTCTGCCATTTTTTCTTTGCGCCCTCTTCGGGTTGTTTCTCTTTATCTACGGCGTGCGATGGTATGGACGTCGGCATCGCCGGACTTTTCTTTTTACCACAGCAGCAACAAGCCATGAGAATCAAGAGAAGCGACAGAAAACTACAATTGCCCTCCTCTTTTTGCTCTTTGTTTTTTTCGGTATTGTCGGCTTTGTTCATACCTGGCTTGCCCTGCAGCCGCCAACCGATCCAACCCATATCTATAACCTCGTTACCCAAAAAGCACAGCTCACTCTCGAGGGTAGAGTAACAGGACTCGTCATCAGGTCCGAGGAAAAATCCAGATTTGTCCTTGAGGTTTCACGTCTTCTGTTCAGAAACTCTGCAGGAACCGGCGCCATGCGCCCGGCAACGGGTAAAGTCAGGCTCTCCATGCGGGGAAATATCCCGTACGCTGTTTTTCCGGGACAAACGGTCCTTGTGGTGGCATCCGTGGATAGAATCCATAATTATCAGACCCCGGGAACATTTAATTATGTCCTGTATATGCGCAATAAAGGCATCTACTGTTCCGGTTGGATTAAATCATCCCGCCATATCCTGACCATGCCTGCCGTTTCTCCGCAAAATGCTGTCGGCATGGGCTTGATCGCCCAACAGATACGGCAACGCATTCGTGATTTTCTCCGTCAACATTGTGATCCCGAATCCAATGGCCTCTACCAGGCGCTTCTCATCGGTGACAGGAGCGGACTTGAGCGGGAAACTCTCGATCATTTTGCCTTAACCGGTTGTATGCATCTACTGGCTATTTCCGGCCTGCATATGGGACTGCTGGCCTTTTTCCTTTATGGAACAGCCTACTGGTTGCTGAAACGTTGCACGTGGCTGTTGCTCCATACCAATGTTGCTACTCTGGCGCTTTTATTCACCTTCCCCTTTCTTCTCACCTACGCCTTTATTGCCGGAATGAACGCACCGGTGTTCAGGGCCTTGGTCATGGCGGCTTTTTTCTTATTTGCCACCCTGTTTTACAGACAGCACAATCTTTTCCATCTCCTGGCAATAGCCGCTCTTGTCCTTCTGACACTGCACCCGCTGGCTCTCTATACCGTTTCTTTTCAGCTCTCCTTTGCAGCCCTGATCGCCATCGCCCTGTTCGTGCCCTATTTTCGCCGATTGTATACATCCCGGCACCGGGCAGGAAAAACCCGAAAAAGCAGTGCCCTGTTACGCCTGCCTCTGACCGCGTTCTTTATTTCCCTGGCGGCAACCGCAGGCACCCTGCCACTGCTTCTCTATCACTTCAACAGATTTTCGCCTATCGGTCCCTTGATGAATCTCCTGGTAGAACCGCTTCTCTGCTTTATCGCCCTGCCTATAGGGCTGATTGCAATACCCCTGCTTGGTATTGCTCCGGAAATTGCAAGCGCTTTGTTATCATTTGGCGGACAAGCCCTGCATGCCGCCGATTTCCTGACCTCCCGGGCATCTCATCTCTCCTGGGCATCATTATGGACCATCACCCCGACAACCGGTGAGATTCTTGTCTATTACCTGCTCTTTACCTTTGCCGGCCAGTGGACCAAAACAACCGGAAAAACCAGACTCCTCTTGTTAACAGGGGGCATTCTGTTGGGGTTCCATTTTACCATGGGAATATATCTGCCGGATAACGACCTTTACCGGCAGGAAAAAAAGACCCGTGTTTCATTTCTTGATGTGGGTAAGGGCAGCGCAACATTTCTGGAATTCGCGGACGGGAGCAATATGCTCATTGATGGTGGAGGCAGTTCATCTGCAAATTTTAACGTCGGCAGACAGATTATCGCTCCATTTCTCTGGAAAAAACGTATCTGGCGGGTTGACAGCCTCATCATTACCCATCCCGACAGCGATCATTATAACGGCCTTGATTTCATTGCCCGCAGGTTTCACCCACACAGGGTCTATATTAATGACCAGCAAGTCCATTCCAGAAGTTACGCTGCGTTGCTTACCACTATAACACAACAACATATACCGATTACCACGCCCAAACCCGGACAAATCCTGCATACCGACTCCCAGTGTCGTCTCACCTGCCTGGGGATGGTCGGCCTGACGGAAGCCGGTGAGTCGGATAATAACCAGGGCCTTGTCACACGGATGCTCTGCAACAAGATATCCTTTCTCTTTCCCGCCGATATTGAACAACATGCCGAGTCACTCCTGCTTCACCAGAAAAGGCAAATACGGGCTGATGTCTTGATGGCGCCCCACCACGGCAGCAAGACATCATGCAGCCATCCTTTTCTCAGGGCGGTTGCTCCAAAACTGATTATTGTGAGTGCAGGGGGAAGGCAACAAAAATATTTTCCCTCTCCCGTACATAGAAGGTGGTGGCAGCAGCAGCATATTCCCATGCTGATTACAGGAATAAACGGTACCGTCTTCTGCACAACCGATGGAAAAACCTTGTCAACCAAAACCTGGAAACGCGGTATTGACTGGGAATCAATGGAAATCAGGGAATAAAAATGAACGTTGTCAACTTCTTTGATTTTGTGATAGTGTAGCAGGCAAATGAAATGCACGTACAACTAACGTTGTTTCC
The DNA here is from genome assembly GCA_964623145.1 of uncultured Desulfobulbus sp. GTDB lineage: Bacteria > Desulfobacterota > Desulfobulbia > Desulfobulbales > Desulfobulbaceae > DRLX01. The sequence continues at coordinate 4,989 of CAZURY010000078.1, forward strand.
TGAAAATCGTTTATCCCATGCCTATCATCCTTGGAAAAAAATGCCCCCGCTGCAGAACAGGCAACTGTTCTTCGCTTCCTGACCAAAGCTGGTTTTTTCGCCTGCCTGGCGTGGCCCACCTCAGTTGTGCTGATTGCGGTCAGGATTTTTATTATTTCATTGGAACATCAATACTTCACGAACGACGCAGCAATCAGCGTATACAGCCTCCACAAACTCTTCTGGTCCGTTTTTGCGGAACAGATCAAAAATTTGCCCAGATCGAAGATATCACTACAGAGGGAATTGGTTTCACCTATACCCTGGACCGACAAAAATTCCTTTGTGACCGATTTACTATTGATTTATTCAACTGCAAGCAGGGTGCTTTTCTAAAGAATCTACCGGTACGGATTGTCTCCTCCCAGGTGAGTGTAAAAACTGTTTCCGGCAAGCCAACGACCATGATGAGAAATGGAGCCCGATTTGTTGACCTGAATCGGACCCAGCAGAAACTCCTGGCCCACTTTATCAAAACAAGTAACCTGCACGACTAATGGCGTCGTAAAAACTTCGGTCTACTGTGTCGTGTGTCCTGCGGCTATTCTCAACATACTACATGTATAGTTAAGACCCGCCACAGAACACTACTCCTCGAAGTCTCGCAGGCTCGCTTATCTGTATATCTGTGTTTTTACTTAGCCATCTAATAACATGATTTTTACTTTTTACGAGTTCATCACGACTGAATATTTCCCTGAAAGCAAATTCTCTTTTCCGAAAGGACGCTTCCGCTCTGGTCAAACCTCGGTGAAATCGACAGGTGGTTTTCGTAAAAACTTGACAAATCGCTGTTTTTCTATGCAGTTTGTATAGGCATCCTCGGCGCTGATTTTCTTTTTTTCCAAAAGTTCCATGATAGCGTCATCAATGGTTTGCATCCCATACTTCTTTCCGGTCTGCATGACAGACGGGATCTGATAGGTTTTGGCCTCCCTGATCAAATTCCGAACGGCCGGGGTGCAAATCAGGATTTCCAGCGCCGCCACCCTTCCCTTTACATCGACTCGCTTAAACAGGGTCTGTGAAACCACGGCTTTCAGAGCATCAGCCAGGGTTGATCGTACCTGTCCCTGTTGATTTGCAGGAAAAATCTCAATGACCCGATCGACCGTTTTCATAGCGTTCATGGTATGCAGGGTGCCGAAAACAAGATGGCCGGTCATGGATGCCTCCATTGCAAGAGAAATGGTTTCCAGATCACGCAATTCACCAACCAGAATAATATCCGGATCCTCGCGCAGGGCTCCACGCAGAGCTGCGGTAAAAGTTTTCGTATGGGTCCCGACTTCTCGGTGATTGATGATGCACTGCTGGCTCTTATGGACAAACTCAATAGGATCTTCAATGGTCAGGATATGATCTTTTCTGGTTCTGTTTGCCTCATCAACAATGGCGGCCAACGTCGTTGATTTACCGGAACCGGTCGGTCCGGTGACCAGCACAAGTCCTTTGGGCAGACTGGCAAGCTTTGCTATTACCTTGGGAAGCCCCAACTGTTCACAAGTCAGGATATCACTTGGAATCTCACGAAAAACCGCGCCTATACCATATTTTTGCTGAAAAAAATTACAACGATATCGGGCCAGCCCGGGGATTTCGTAAGCAAAATCCATGTCTCCGGTTTCTTCAAAGACCTTGATTTTATCCTCCGGGCAAATTTCATAGAGAATATTTTTCAAATTTTCATTGTCCATAGTCTTGAACTTTACCCGTTCCATGTCACCACGGATGCGAAGCACGGGTTGTTGACCTGCCATCATATGGAGATCCGAGGCTCCCTCGTCATTCATCAGTTTAAAAAAAGCATCTATCTGTGCCATTACTCTGCCCCCTGGAAAAAAATAATTAACTGCTTGCTCCGGCGAGCCGCCAATCAAGCATTATTTTAAAAAACAACAATTTTGCGGATATATTTTATGATGTCATCAACTTCATCAAAAACTTCAAAGAGGAGTAAATCTTCTTCGGCAATCTTACCGCTGCCCAACATCTGTTCCTTTATCCAGTCGACAAGACCGCCCCAATATGAAGAACCGACCAGAATGATTGGAAACGGCTTGATTTTCCTGGTCTGAATCAGGGTCAGGGATTCAAAAAGCTCATCAAGTGATCCGAAGCCACCCGGCATGCAGACAAAGGCCATGGAATACTTCATAAACATGACCTTACGAACAAAAAAATACCTGAAATCAATTGGAAGGTTAACGTACGGATTTCCTTCCTGTTCATGGGGAAGATCAATATTAAGACCAATCGACAGGCCGTCTGCCTCACTGGCGCCCCTGTTGGCCGCTTCCATTATTCCCGGTCCACCACCGGTAACGATGCCATAGCCGAGCTCGGCGAGTTTGCGGGCTAATTCACTTGCCTTTTGATAATCGGGATGATCTTCCGGTGTCCTTGCAGAACCATAAATAGTTACTGAGGGACGTTTGATTGCCGAAAGAGTGTCAAATCCTTCCACAAATTCGGAAATAATTCGAAACATGCGCCAGGAGTCACCCCTGCTCATGCTGTCCAGACAGAACCGGGTTTCCCTGTTCAGGGAAAAACGCCGATGATTACTCATAGGTCACCTTTTATGTATAATTAATATCTTAACAATTATTTTCGTGTTTTTTACGGCAGAAAATAAACTCGAAATCCAAATATCGAAACCCGAAACAAATTCCAATTCCGGAATGTTTCAATGACACAAACAAGGACAGTTTACAGTATCAAGCATTGGAACCATTTTGATCATTCAGTCTATGGTTATTTGATATTGTTTCGAATTTGGTATTTCTTATTTCGAATTTTCCGGT
>CAZURY010000079.1:0-7763 GCA_964623145.1 uncultured Desulfobulbus sp.
TCGTGCAGATAAGCGTAGCGCAGCGGAGACTTCGAAGATGGCGTGGCTGTGAGTGGTTACGGATTGTTCGATAAATTCCCTGACAGAACCATCCTGATCCCTCTCTCCCCTGCATCCGGCATTTTTTCCAGCTGCCGGACAGCACGCATCTCTCCTCTGGACCAATTTCTAAATAGAGCAGCCATTCACTCAGGTTTATTGATTTTTTTTTTCATCTGGTATATTAAATATAAAAATGATCTGAATATATTATGATGCCGGTGTCCGTCACCGGCCTGCTTTTTCCTTAAAGCGTCCCACAGCGTCAACCGATAATAAACAAGGAATGCGGGCAAAACCATTGTTCAAAAAGTTCCAGAATAAAAGGTCTTATAGTGGCCGGTATAACTGAAATAATTAATCAGCTCAACGATAATGCCATGGCAACGTTGGATATCCCCATAAAAGAGGGGGAGGACCAGCGCCTGAACTGCATCTTTAAAAAAAACGAAGCTCCGTCATTCACCCTGGTATTTGCCCCCAACGCCCTGCCTTCCGAGATTATTGAATACAGTACAAACTGTCGCCTTATCGTTAAGCACGGCGATAGCGCTATTAACCTCAATGTTCGTATAGACAAAGCTGACGGCGAGCGAACCGTGCATTGCACCGCCCTTGAATCCATAAGCCCCGAATCGATGCGAGAATATTTTCGGGTTATGATCAGTGCGCCCATACGCGCCAGCTATCAGCCGGGTCCCAGGGAAATAAAAAACAGGGCATGGGAGCTTACCGGGACGACTATTGATCTCAGCGGCGGTGGAGTGCTTGCCCTTTTTTCTGAAAAACCTTTGACCGTGAACAAAATTCAGCTCGAAATCGACCTGCCGGGTCAGCATGTACCGATTCTCTGCGTGGCCAAAGTTGTCCGAACCTACAGACTGCGTAAAAAACGTTTTCAGGTCGCCTTTAACATCACCGAGATAGAGGGTAAGGCCCGGGATATTATTATATCCAGTTGCCTTCAGGAACAGCGACGGCAGTTGCGGAACAAGGTCCGCGTCGAATAAACCTTCACATCCTGCTCATGGAACCCGTTTCCCCTCTGACTCCAAGTCTCCGTGTCGACGGAGTCAAGTTATATCAGGGCGACAGGCAGCAACAATCCCCTTTCAGCCGTGGAAAAATATTCCAGGGACTGATTACCGGTAAAAATAATAACCAGTTCATTCTGGATGTGGATGGTCAGCAATGGGTTGCCGAGTCCAAAGCGCCCCTGCAGGTTGGACAGCGTCTTAATCTTCAGGTCACGGGGACAAAACCTCAGGTTACCCTGCAAATACTCACCGACCCCCTGACCCGGAATATCGGCAAATCTCTCCACTTACTCGCCAATGAAGGCCGGATCCTTCCCAAAACATTTGAGCTTGCCGGTCTGCTCCCGGAAAACGCCCTTTCTCCACCGGCAAAGGAAACATTGGAGTTCTTTGCCAACACGGCAGAATCATTTGTAAAAACAACGTTCCAATCCGGTGAAGAAGGCCGCCGACTGGCAGACCTGTTGACCACTCTTGTTTCATCTTCAACAAAGAACGCCGATCAAACAGTACAATCCACCCTGTCCACTCTTGTAAAAACTATTCTCCAATCTCTTCCAGGGGATGATCCCAGGCAATCATTGGCCCAACTGCTGGACCGGCAGTTGCAATCTATGGATCAAAACGGATCCATACGAAGTGTATTGCTCGGGACCAAAAACCCTTCTGCCGACGAACAATTCCAGGTATTCCTGCAAAACATCGGTAATCAACAAACCGCTGCCGGAACTGCCCTGGTAGACGCCCTGCGCCAATTCCTGGCTGATAACAAGTCCTCCTCTCCAACTCCGTTGTTGCTCAGCCTGCTTTCCCTGACCGAGCAGCTCCAGGTGAGCAAGGATCCACAGCCGCACGATGGTCTGCAAGGTCGAGACCTGAAACAATTTATTGATCGTCTGGGAATCAACCTTGAACACCTTCTAGCCACAGGAAGGACCGAGGAAGCCACCAGGACCCTGAAAAATGCACTGCTTGAGATCAGTCACAATCTCTCAGAAAACAAGCCATTACAACAACAGGCCGACCAGTTGACATCCTCTCTGGAACTCCTGCAAATGCTGCAGGTGCGACTGGCCGGCGAATCAATCTTTGTTCTCCCCCTGCCCCTGCCATTTCTTAACCAGGGTTTTCTGCTGGTTGAACCGGATGGGCAACAGCAAGGCCGGGAGCAGGGGGATACTTCAGGAAAACGATATTCACTCCATCTGCAACTTGAAGGACTGGGTAACCTCCGTGTCGAGCTGCAGCAGCAGAAAACCGGTATGCGGCTACGTTTTTTCTCAGAGGATACTGATCGAACAAAATTTCTTTCCGAACACGGGCAGGAACTGCAGCAATGGCTGACCGCCACCACACTGGAATCGGTCCAGTTTCTAACCGGAGCAGGAGACCCGATTAAGCAACTCCTGTCTCATATGGCAAATGACACAACCGGAGCGCTTGATACCAGCGCATAATCCCATGGACACCCAGCAAAACAAAAGAAAAAAATCCCAAAAAGCCGTTGCCCTGAGCTATGATGAACAAAAGGCAACAGCGCCACGGGTTCTGGCCGGCGGTTCGGGGCTGGTGGCTGAAACTATCATTGAAAGAGCCAAAGAAGCGGGCATCCACATCAAAAAAGACCCGGACCTGATTGAACTGCTGGCAACAGTTCCGGTCGGCGAAGAAATCCCCCCCGAACTCTACCAGACCATCGCCGAAGTCCTGGCCTTTGTCTATTCGGTCAATGATCGATTCAAAAAGAAAATACAACAACCATAAGGATCATTTCATGTCCCTGGATATTACCATAGATACCGATATAAAAAACCTGCAGCAGCTTCTTCTCTGTGCCAGGGGAGAAAGACCCTGCGATCTTGTGCTGAAAAACGCATCCATCGTCAATGTGTACAGCAATAAAATCAATATCCGGGATGTGGGTATCTACGGCAATCGCATTGCCGGTATCGGCAGTTATCATGGTAAACAGGAACTTGACCTGAGCGGTAAATACCTCAGTCCTGGCTTTATAGAGGGCCATATTCATATTGAAAGCTCCATGCTGTCGCCGAAGCGGTTTGCAGAAGCCGTCGTACCAAAAGGAACAACAACTGTTATCTGTGACCCACACGAAATTGCAAATGTCCTTGGCCCGGAAGGTGTACGCTATATGCTCGACTCCGCCAAAGGCCTGCCCCTCGATATTTTCGCCATGATTCCATCCTGCGTTCCGGCAACCCACCTGGAGACAAGCGGCGCGATGCTCTCAAGCGTTGATATAGAGCAACTGCTTAAACTCCCGGGGGTAGCCGGTCTGGGCGAAATGATGAACTTTCCCGGAACGATTTACGGAGACGCGGAAGTACTCAAAAAGCTTGGAACAGCGCTTGAACGCGACATGGTTATTGACGGACATGCACCCGGCGTAAGCGGTACGGCCCTGCAGGCTTACTGCGCAGCCGGAATAAGTTCCGACCATGAGTGCACTGACTTTAAAGAGGCCAGGGAAAAACTGCAGGCCGGAATGTATATTTTTATCCGTGAGGGTTCCACGGCCAAGAACCTGGAAGCGCTGCTGCCCCTGGTGAGCCCGGCAACCTGTCGGCGCTTCCTGCTGGTCAGTGATGACAGACATCCGGACGACCTCCTGATAGACGGTCACCTGGATGCAATATTGCGTCGGGCAACCACGCTGGGTCTTGACCCCATACTTGCTCTGCAGATGGTGACCATTAATCCTGCCGAACGCTTTGGCCTTACAATGCGGGGAGCCATTGCCCCGGGATACATTGCCGATCTTGTTGTCCTTGAGGATCTGATCAATTTCAAAGTGGACCAGGTTTATAAAAATGGACAGCTTGTCTCCAGCCGGGGAAATCTTGCAGACATATCCTCTGATCGATTATCAGATAACCAGGATACTCCGATTCCGACATCAGTACATATAGACTGGCAAAAAGTTGATTTTCGTATTCCGCAACACCGGCAAAAAAAGAAAATCAGACTGATTACCTGTATCGAAGATCAGATTGTTACCGAGATGAGTGAAATTGAACCAACGATGGCAAATGGTTATGCTGTTGCCGATCCCAGCCGTGATCTGTTAAAAATATCCGTTATAGAACGACACCGGGCAAGCGGCAACATGACCAATGGCTTTGTACGAGGATTTGGATTTACCAATGGGGCGATTGCCTCCACTGTCGCCCATGATTCGCACAATCTTATCGTGGTCGGCACCGACGATGACCAGATGCTCAAGGCTGCCCGCCTTGTTGCCGAAAATGGCGGTGGTGTCTGTCTGGTAGCCAACAACGACAGCCATGTCCTTCCCCTGCCTATAGCCGGGCTGATGTCCAATGAATCACCGGCCGCAGTCGCAGCACAATTGTCGACCATCAATAAGATGGCGAAACAAATGGGAATAACGGCGCCCAATCCATTTATGCTGCTCAGCTTTCTTGCTCTCCCGGTTATTCCCACGCTGAAAATTACTGACCAGGGACTCGTTGATGTCCCATCCTTTACAATCGTCCCCCTCTGGGTTTAACTACCTATTTTCACACGTAATATGCAATTATACGTATCACGGGAAAAGTATTTCTTGAATGGTTATTTTTTCTACGGTTCTAACCACGACCTTTCATAACTCAGAGGTTTGTTATCCTTTTTATGTTGATAAAAAGGGTACAGATGCACGCTTTTTTTTCGGAGAAGAGAAAAAAAACATTTTTTTACAAAATGCCTTCATATAATATTTTTTCTGTCGTATACTCCTGATAATAAGGTAACTTACTTTAATATATTCCGGTTGAATCAATCTTAAGGAACATGGAAGAGGTGTTGTAATGAACTACGGTGTAGTTAGCCAGGAACAGCTTGAAAAAATTGATGAAATTTTAACTGAAAAGCTGATAAAAATTGGGGTGGATTGTGTCATAATCATCGATATGGCAGGCAACATTATCACGGCAAAGGATAATGGTACATCGAAATACGATGTTTACTCTTTTGCCGCGCTGGCAGCAGGTAATTTTGCCACAGTCGATGCCATGGCAAAGCTGGTTGGCGAAGAGGAATTCTCCCTGCTTTTTCACAAGGGGACCGATTGCAATATTCATTTTTCAAAAATCGATGATGAACTCCTCCTGATTTCCATGTTCGGAAAGGATATTTCCCTTGGCTTCCTGCGTCTTAATGTTGTCGAGACCATTGAGCAGATAAAAAAACTCTGGGCCCGTGACTGAGCCGGACCCTCTCACCCCCCTCCATTAAGTACAGTCGGGATGTATGGGCTATCGGTAATCAACAGCGATAAGAATCAGAGCAGCGGGAGCAAACGTTGAGCTTTATAAATCTTAGAGAAAAGATCGTTCAGATAAAAATCGTGTACTACGGTCCCGGCCGTGGTGGCAAGACCACGAATCTGGAATATATCAACAGAAAATTCAATAAGCAGATCCAATCTGAAATGGTCAGCCTGAAGACCCATGGAGATAGAACGCTATTCTTTGATTTTCTCCCCTTTGATATGGGGAAAATCAAGGGATATGAAATGAAGATTCAACTGTATACCGTTCCAGGGCAGGTCAAGTATAATGCTACCAGGAAATTAGTCCTCAAGGGTGTTGATGGCATTGTTTTTGTGGCTGACGCCCAGGAACAGATGCGGGAGAAAAACATCCGATCACTCAATCAACTCTACGAAAACCTGCAGAGCTATAAACAGTCCATTTTTAAAATTCCTCTGGTCCTGCAATATAATAAAGTCGACCTGCGAAATCAGGGTATACCGATACTACCGACATCAGTGTTGGAAAAAGACATGAACAGCAAATTAAAGGTACCCTCTTTTGAGGCCAGCGCACTTACCGGATACCATGTCCCTGAAACTTTAAAGAAAATTATCTCATCGACAGTAATATCCATTCAGAAAAAACTTCTCTGATGGCACGGTAACTGAAGAACCCAGCAACGAACAGGATATGAAAAAATCAGAAGACACTCTACCCAACGATCTGGAAAATGTCGAAGATCTTACGCTGTTTGCCAATGAATCCTTTGACACCGATGATGTCGATCTGTTTGAATTTACAGGAGACAGTGATTCTCCTCTAACCCGTCTCAAATCGATCATTCTCTCACTCGACTGGGAAATCAGCGACGATATCCTCCAGGAGCTCATTGATGAAATCGACAATCTGCAACAGATATGGCAGGGTGATAAAGTCGCCCAGGTATACCTGCAGGGACTACATAAAATAGGCAACTATCTCCGAGCCGAAGGCGCCTATTCCCATCCAAATGCCATTAAACTGCTCCTCAGCTTCTTTTACAACTTTGAGAAGATTATTTCTTCAGAAACAATTACCGGCGACGCCATAACCAGCATGCTCAAGGCGGATGTCCGAAAATTCAAAATTCTCCAATATCAGATAAACCAGAAAAGTTCCATCTCCAATATTGCCACCGAAGAAAGCGCCACAGGAGAGCTGGCAATTACCGGAGAGGATACGGTTGAAGCAATTCCTGAATGTGAACCTCTTACCTGCCTTAAGGCAACCATTCTTGGCCTGGAATGGGAGGTAACCGATAAGGGTCTGGATCAATTCAATACCCAGATAGCTGATATTCGTGAACATTTCATGGACAATAAATCAGCGCAGATTTTAATCCAGGGCCTGCAGGCGTTAGGCGGATATATTACCGATGAAAGGGCCGACGCCCACCCGGAAGCATTCAGTATGCTCCATTCCTTTTACGAAGGCCTGGAGCTCCTTCTTGATGAAAAGAATATTGACGAAGAAGAAAAGCAAAATGTTCTTATTGACAGAGTGAACCGCTTAAACGCTCTAAAAGCCATCATAGCTGAAACCAGAAAGGACGACAAAGAAGCCTCCAGCGAAGATATCATTGACGAAGTTCTCTCACCGATGGTGACTGAAGATAAAGAAAAGGTTGAGGAGGAGTCCGGCCAATCTCAAGATGCGGATTTTAGTCAAGAACCTGTAGAAGCACTCGCCGATGTTGAGGCCCCGGAGGAATCCATCCTTGACGATATGCTTGATCCTTCAGCCATTACACCGGTGGATGACAAGATTGCCGATGACTTTATTGAACAAGAGCTTCTTGTCGGAGGCGCCATTGCAGGCGCTGCAGCTCTCTCCGGCGCAGAAGATGAAATTGAATCACTTGAAGAACCTGTTGAGGGTGAATTTGAAGAAGAGCTTGACCTCTTTTTTACCGATGAAGAGGAAAATATCTTTGAACCTTCCAGTGATGAAGAAGATTCTGATACCGATGAAGGATTTGAAGATCTCGAACTCGCCTTTACAGAGGAAGAATTTGACCTGGATTTCAGTGATGAGGTTGCTGAACTGACCGATGAAGCAGCATCGGAAAAAGAGGTGGAAATCGACGAAGACTTTGAGCAACTGTTCACAGAAGAAGACGAAACCGGGCTACAACCTGCCCTGGCTGATGCTGAGGAAGAGGGTGGTTTTGATGAAACAGAGATTGCCGCCGCACTGCCCGAAGTTCCTTCCGATGAGATAGAGGACAAGCTTGATGCCTTTTTCGGCCTTGATGAAGAGCCGGAAGATGCCGAAGAAGTGGAGCACACACCTTTACAGGAAGAAATGAGTGTTGCGCCTGCTCTGGCTGATGCTGAGGAAGAAGGCGGTTTTAACGAGGACGAGACAGCGG
>CAZURY010000080.1:0-7648 GCA_964623145.1 uncultured Desulfobulbus sp.
GTGGAATTGGAAGAGGGGTCGTAAAACTCTCTGCCCGGGCTGTTGAGATAAATCCGGTTTTATCCAGTAAAGACAATCCGGTTGAACCAATTCCAGCCAACGTCAGTGCCGCCAGGCCGCTTTTAAGTAGAGTCCGTCGTTTCATGGGGTTTCTCCGCTGGTCTATACAAGTTCCGACTTCATGCGCCGATATTCATCCTCAGTGATTTCTCCTCTGGCAAGACGATCTTTCAATGTATCAAGACGGGATGTCGGATTGCTCCGGCCTTTCCCGGAGAATAAAAATTGAAAGAATCGAACTAGCAGATAAATGATCAGCCCCCAGAACAGCAGGGTTATTATCCAGCCTATGGGGCCTGGAAAAAAAACTCCGGGCCCACAGAGCCAGTTACCATGACCAAAACCTGATCCAAATCCACCATGCATCATTGTATATTCCTCCTTGCGAGAAAAAGTTTCTGTATTATCAGTTGTTGCTCCTGATAACGCATGGATCATGCCTGTTTTTTTTTCAATGGTATATTTTGGTGTAATTCGCTGAATAAGCGAGCAAATTTTCTGGAGATTGTTAAGGATAGTGTGTCGCAGCCATAGATGGTGTCCTGTTCTTGGGCAGGCTACGCAGGGAGGTTGGAGAGCAACTGCCTTGATTTCAGGCAGGGGTTGGATCGTATGTTTTCGGTATGCACTGTCAGCAGAGCTTCTTACTTTGATCTTTTTCTGCTATCTTATGAATGCTGTCTTAAAGATGAAAAAGAAATTTAGACACCCTTGATTTAAACTCTTTCCGGGAAGATTATTGTGCGCCGTCTGTTACTTATTAGTTTTGTCCTTGTCATCACTGTTTTGTTTTCCGGGACCGGCTTCTGTCGGCAGAATGAAAATCGGGGCGAGAAGAAAGATTGGCAGGATCGTTCTTGGGGGCACTGGATGGAGAAGTCACAAAAGGATCACGGTACAGCGGAAAAAACAGGGAATAAAAAAACCAATTCAACCTGGAGTCGGGGCAACTGGCAGGGGAAGTTCTGCTCCGATTCTCAAGAAAAGGAATTACTGAATCTGCTTGAACAGTTGGAAAAATCAGCCGGGAAGGGAAAAATAAGCGAAGGGGGAATCTCGGAGATTAGAAAAAAAGCAAGAATTATTAAGAAATTAAGGAAGTATGATGATTGTCGGGCTGAAGATGCCCTGAGAAAACTAAGCAAAGAAGATGTCTGTGAGGATAGAGGTGAGGGAGATGTTTTTTGTCTGCAATGGGTTGCCAAGACAAGCCTTGAAGAAATGGAGGCAAAAGCGGATTTAAAAAAATTAACTCCGGATACTCCCTTTGCCGATCAGAAGAAAATAATAGAAAAATATACGACTCGGCCCTATAAAAATGATTTTGCCCTCCAGCAGGTTAAACGGTATCTTGCCAAACAGGCATCGGAAAAACCGAATCTCTTTTTGCCGATTATGACTCGTTACTTTCCCGATGACCCAAGGATTGTTGATCTTCTGCGGAAATATCCCCATATGGCAAATCAATGCTTGCAGGAATGTCTGTCTTCCCCAGATTCTACTCTTGTTTGGTGGGGAATTAATTTGGCCAGAATTCTTGAAAATGCTGATTTTTTACAGCGAACTGCTGAGGTCGCTTTTGAAGAAAAGGGGAATATTGATTATTCCGACAAAGCGGCTCTTGAAGAATTGAGAGTTATGGCCATCGGGTATTTCAGAGATTTTGAACCCCGGGCAATACCCTGCTATAAAATGGTATTGTTCAGCGATTTTGACAGGGGCAAGGAATATATCATCAGCGGAATCCGTGATCTGCATAATCCTGCTCTGTATGCTCTTTTGAAGGAATTTTCCGTTTCTCTGCAGGGGCGCTCCTCTCCTGTGGACGAACTTCTGGCCAAGCGTCTTCGTTTAAAGATGGAAATGATGGAGCCAAAACAGAAATGAAAAACTTTTTTTTGGTTCTTTCTCTTCTTCTCTTGTGGACTGTTCCTGTTTTTGGCGGATATTGTCAAAATGGCGACAAAGGTTTTAAGAGCAGTGCAGCCATAGGCAGATATCTTAATGATCTTGCCGCAAATTCTTCCGGTTTTGCCGTTGCCCGTACCATCGGGATGACTCAGGCGACTTCGGGTCAACCCGGGAAAAAAATAGTTGCCCTGTTAATCGGTAAGAATGCCTCGTGGAATGATACCACAAAAGCAACTGTTATTATTACCGGGGCTATCCACGGCAATGAATGGGCTACTCCGGAAGTCTGTATCGGGATAGCGGAATATCTGCTGGAAAATAAAGATAACGACACTCCTGCCCGTGATGATAAAGGTTTTATTATTAATGACGAAGCCGTCCGGGCAATCGAAAGAGCGGGTAAAACAACCGGTCGGAAACAGGATGGGATGATTGTTCCGCAGATAGTCAGTGTACGTGAATTACTGCAAACGATTCAGATTATAATAATCCCGGTGCTGAATCCGGATGGTTATGATTTCTGTTTTTTACCGGAGGGTAGATTGTCTTATTATGGAGCTGGATGGCGGGAAAACCGGCGTCTTCACAAGCCTTTGCAGGATACGACTATCTGTTATCGTCGGGATGGTACTGCCTTTGATAAACCGCCGGCGGATGCCGAACATTGTTTTCTTGCCGATTATGATGATGAGGGGGATGTGGAGGAAGAGAGTGTTATCATCTGCCAAAGCAGGGATGGCAAGACCATTCATCTTTTTCATCCCGAACTGAGTGTGGCGTCATCTGAAATGTTTGATGCTGTCTATCGTTCCAACAATCCCAAAAGAGTTATCTGTGCCTCGCCCCGGCGAAGAACCTGGAAAACCAATTGGGCTGCCGATGACGACACTCCGGTGAAAATGGCCGTAGCCTTAGATGACGGGTATTTTGGCGAGTCGCGTGGTGTCGATCTCAATCGAAATTTTCAGTATAAATGGGATCTGACAAAAAATCAGAAGCATCTTTTTATCCGCAGTCGTTCCTTTGGGTCACGCATTTACAGAGGGGCGCGGAAAATTTCCGAGAGCGAGACCATGGTTATGGAAAAACTCGTGGCGGAAAAAAATATTATTGCCCTCATAGATTATCATTCCGGTTCCACGCAGGTATTGTATCCCTATGCCTATTCAACTAAGGCACGGGTCGAGGGGACTTTTCTCGGCAATGGGAGTGGGAAAAGTGATCTGGAAGTCTTTCGACAAATAACAAAAAAAATTGCCGCCATACTCAATCGTCATGATAGAGGTGAGAAGAGTATCGTCAACTTTACGGCAGCCCAGAATTACAATAATTCCAGCGTGGCAAGCGGTGTTGCCCGGGACTGTTATTATCGAAACGAAAAAATTGCCGCCATAAATATTGAAGTTCATGATAAACGCTATATTTATGGAGATGAGGAATTTCGCTCCATTGTCCCGGAGATATGTAAGACCAATGTTCCGGGCGCTGTCTGGTTTTTGTTCTGGGCGGCCGGATTAGGCGACAGGTGAGCTTCCGGTAATCGCCTTGATGATTTGTTCTTCCGGGACGGATTTGACAAAGCTGCCTGCCTTGTTGTGATAAACACGTCAACCCATGCCATAATCGGCAATTTCTCCAGGAGATGATTCAACGTCGACCCCGTCTACGCGAACTGTCGGTGATCCGGGAAATTTTTCCTGTATTGCCTGTTCCGGGGTTTGAATTACGATTTCCCGCACCTTAACGTTTTGCAACCCATACTTTTTAAGCAGGGCATCAATATCGGCTCGTGTGGACGTTGCTGCGGAACATCCTGGAACCGTAAGGATCTCAATATTTTTTGCTCTCTCCATGTTCCTCTCCCGAATTATCGGAGTAACTGTTTTTCAATTCGTTGATTCAACTCAATTAGTTTCTGATAGGTGTCATTTGAAGGATCTATATTTTGGAGAAATTGCGTCTCCTGGATAAGTTTGAGCACGGATTCGTTTTTTTCAGCTTGATTGATGATGGAGGTTAAATGCGGCAGATCTTCTTTTGCCGTTTTTTTCTCAAGTCGTCGTGCATGGGCGCTTATTATCAGAGAACCGTTAAGGATGTAATGGGAAACCACACCGAGTAACTGGTGAAGGGCAGCGGTCAGGTCGCTGTGCAGCTGAATCTGGTATCTGGAGCGAATGATTCGTTCGTTTCGCTCCCAAAGCAGACCGAGAAGCAGGCCGCATGTTCCACCGAAAAATGCAAAGGCAATGGTCATGGGCAGCATTTGCGGGCTTAAAAATGCTAAAAGAGTTTTGGACGAGGAAACTGTAACAATGTTTTCTACTGTATGCCGTGCATCAGTAAAGCGATGTATAATCATGACATAGGGATGGACAAGCACAACCCCACAAATGATTCCAGCTGCGGTGGCGAGTATTTTACGATTTTTAGGCATGTTTATTTCGTACGAAGACGTTCAACCATCTGCAGATATATTCCATAGATAACCGGAATGACCAGCAGACAGAGCAGGGTGGTTGTTACCATGCCGCCGACCATGGGGGCGGCAATACGCTGCATGACCTGGGAACCTGTTCCCGTACCAAAGAGTATGGGGAGCAATCCGGCAATGATGGCAGTAGCGGTCATGGCAATGGGGCGGACACGTTCCGCTGTTCCGGTATAGACCGCAGTCATGATTTCACTACTGGTCAGGCGTCCGTTTTTTGCATGTTTACGCAGTCGATTAAGTTCGTGATCAATAAAGGTCAGTACCAGAACTCCGATTTCAGCGGCGACCCCGGCAAGGGCGATAAAGCCGACCACGATAGCAACGGAAAGATTAAATTTCATGCTCCATATCAACCAGATCCCACCGACCAGGGCAAAGGGGATTGAGAGCATGACGATGACCGGTTCGGCAAGATTGCGGAAGTTAAAGTAGAGCAGCAGAAAGATAAGAACCAGGGTAAAGGGAACGACTATGCGCAGCCGCTCTGCCGCCCGTTCCATGTATTCAAACTGACCTGACCAGTTGAGGGTATAGCCTGCCGGCAGGTCGAGCTTTTCATTGATTATTTTTTTGGCATCGGCTACAAAGCCGCCGATGTCGGAGGTGGATATGTCAATATACACCCAGGCGTTGGGGCGGGCATTTTCACTCTTTATTACAGGGGCGCCCCGGTTGAGTTTAATGGTTGTCACCTCGGATAATGGAATATGATTACCCGATGGTGTTGGGATCAGGACCCGGCCGATTTTGTCCGGGGTATCACGAAAATCCCTTGGGTAGCGCAGGTTTATAGGATAGCGCTCAAGTCCTTCAATGGTCTGTGAAACCTGCATCCCGCCGATGGCGGTCATAATAACGTCCTGGATACTGCCAACACTTAATCCATATCGTGCGGCAACCCTGCGTTTGATAGTGATGTCAAGAAAATAACCACCGACCGCCCGGTCGCCATAAGCAGAGACGGTTTCCGGCAAGGTTTTCATAATATTTTCAATATCAAGTGCTACTTTTCCCAATACATTCAGGTCCGGTCCGCTCACCTTGATGCCGATAGGTGTTTTAATACCGGTTGAGAGCATGTCGATTCGGGTAATAATAGGCATGGTCCATGCGTTGGCCAGCCCGGGGATCTGTAACTCCCTGTCCATTTCCAGCATGAGCTCGCGGGTAGTTTTTTCGGGATTTTTCCACTGATCACGGGGCTTGAGCCGGACAATGGTTTCAATCATGGACAGCGGCGCCGGATCGGTAGCGCTGTCCGCCCGACCTACTTTGCCGAAAACCGACTCTACTTCGGGAAATGTTTTCAGGATTTTGTCGGTCTGCTGTAAAATTTCCCGGGCTTTGGTGATGGAGATACCTGGGAATGTCGTCGGCATATAGAGAATATCCCCTTCATCCAGGGGCGGCATAAATTCCGAACCGAGGTGTGAAAGAGGGTACCAGGTTGCAGTAACCAATACAATAGCCAGGAGAATAACCAGCCAGCGCAGTTTTATGCAGAGACGAAGTGTCGGGCCGTGGATGAATTGAAAAAACCGGTTTATCGGATTCTTTTTTTCCGGCATGATCTTCCCGCGAATGAAAAAACCCATCAGCACCGGCACCAGGGTGACTGAAAGCAAGGCAGCCGAGGCCATGGCATAGGTCTTGGTAAAAGCCAATGGTGTAAACAGACGTCCCTCCTGGGCCTGGAGTGTAAAGATGGGAAGAAAGGAGAAGGTGATGATCAACAGGGAGAAAAAGAGTGCCGGGCCGACTTCCCGGGCTGCCTCACCCATGATTTGCCAACGGTTTTCACCGGTTATCTTCAACCCCTGTTTTGCTGCCAGTTCCAGGTGTTTATGGGCGTTTTCGATCATAACAATAGCCCCGTCAACCATGGCGCCGATGGCAATGGCAATGCCGCCCAGCGACATGATATTGGCATTGATACCCTGAAATTTCATGACAATAAAGGCAAGGAGTATGCCCATGGGCAGGGTGGCGATGGCTACAAAGGCTGAACGGAAATGGAGGAGAAAAATAATGCAGACCAGGGAAACGACAATCGACTCTTCGATCAGTTTTCCCTTGAGATTTTCGATGGCCCGTTCTATCAGGTTGCCCCTGTCATAGGTAGGCACAATCTCAACTCCTTCGGGCAACCCTTTTTTCAGTTCTTCAAGTTTTGCCCGCACCCGTTCAATAGTGGCCAGAGCATTCTCACCATAGCGCATGATGATGACACCACCGGCGACTTCTCCCTCGCCGTTTAATTCGGCCAGCCCACGCCTGAGTTCCGGACCGAGATGGATGGTCGCCACATCAGCCAGTCGGATTGGAGTACCCAGCTGATCGGTCTTTAAAGGGATTTCCTTGAGGTCATCAATGGATTTAATATATCCCTGCCCCCGTACCATATATTCGGTTTCGGCCATCTCGATAAGTCGCCCCCCCACATCCTGATTGGAACGTTGGATTGCCTGTTTAACTTTTTGTATGGGTATATTGTAGGCCGCCAGTTTGTCCGGGTCTACTTCCACCTGGTATTGTTTGACAAAACCGCCGACCGAGGAGACTTCGGATACCCCTTCAACCGTCTGTAAAGGATAGCGGAGATACCAGTCCTGGATGGAACGGAGCTGGGCCAGGTCATGTTTGCCGCTTTTGTCAACCAGGGCATATTCGTAGATCCAGCCAACGCCGGTGGCATCCGGACCCAGGGACGGGGTAACACCCGCCGGCAGGGTTGATCCAACGTAGTTTAATGATTCCAGAACTCTGGAACGGGCCCAGTACATATCCGTCCCGTCTGCAAAAATGATATAAACAAAAGAAATACCAAAAAAGGAATAGCCACGTACGACTTTAGACTTGGGCACCGAGAGCATGGCGGTGGTCAGGGGATAGGTTACCTGATCTTCAACCACCTGAGGCGCCTGACCTGGAAAACGGGTAAAGACAATAACCTGGACGTCGGACAGGTCGGGAATTGCATCAAGAGGGGTGTTTTTGAGGGTCCATAATCCTGCTGCCGCTATGATGGCGGTGCCGATTAGAATCAGCAGACGATCACGGATGGAGAAATCTATTATTTTTTGTATCATACTTTCTATCCACTATGCGTTGTGGTGGATGACAGTCTGGATTGAAAAGACAATCCACGTCAAATAACCATGTTTGTCTGAATGAACAACCCCG
>CAZURY010000081.1:0-7618 GCA_964623145.1 uncultured Desulfobulbus sp.
AGAATCGCCACAGAACACACTTTGCTGTCGATCGAAGTTTTTACGACGCCATCATAAAGAGGAATACTATTCCTTGAGCGGTTTCTTGTTCATCTTCAGCTGGTCCAGATTCTCCCTGGCCAGTTTTTTTAATGACTCTATAGCAGCGGCGCCGCCTGTGACCTGATCGGTTGCCTCCAGCTGCAGCACCTTTTTATAGAGCTTGCCGGCCCGATCTATATCACCCTGCCGCTCGCAGGCAACCCCTAAATTGACCAGAGCATAGGGATTTTCAGGATCAATTTTCAAGGCCTCTTCAAAGTATTGTTTGGCCTGGTCATACTCCTCTTTCTGCAGTTTGGCAAAACCAAGATTCGTCAACTCCACGGAATGCTGCGGATTTGGAGTCTGATTGAACTGCCAGTCCGGAATAGCGCTGGAACCCTTTTTAACATCTTCCATGATGTCGCGTTTTTTATAATAAATAGATGCCAGTTCAGCCGGATTATCGACAATTTTCGGTGTGATAAAAATATAGAGATTTGTCTTGTTCTCAAAAGTTGTCCTGGTTTTAAACAGCCAGCCAAGAAGGGGAATATCTCCAAGAAGCGGTACCTTGAACTCACTGGAGGAAGAATCCTGGCCGATAATTCCGCCAATAACCACGGTCTCGTTATTGTGAACGACCACTGTGGTTTCGGCCCTTCGCTTGAAAGTGGTCGGGGTGCCGCTAACATCATTGGGATTTTTAAGCTTTATCACCTCGGCCATGATCTCAAGCCTGAGCACATCGAAATGATTGACCTGCGGAGTGATTTCCAGGGTGGTCGCCACATCCTTGTATTCATAGTTCGTATAATCCTGCTGGGCGGTGGTTGTGTTCTGGCTGGTGATATAGGGGACATTCTCACCAACAACAATGGAAGCCTTCTTGTTATCGGTGGTTAATATCTGCGGAGTGGCAACGATATTAATGTCGGAATCATTGCGAAATGCCTTAAGGACAGCACCCAGGTTGGGAAACACGACATTACCTATTTTAATTCCCCTCTTCAAAACGCCAAAGGTAAAACCGCCGGGCAGAACCGGGGGAACTTCCTGCAAACCGTTGAGAACGTCAAAGGGCCTGGCCGGGTTTCCGCTGAACCCTGCCGCCACCTTGCCGGTGCCATCATCAAAATCACCGGCGCCCCCCCATTGCACACCGACTTCAAAAGACTTATCCGCCGAGACTTCCACGATCAATGCCTCGAGATATACCATGCGCCGGGGGATATCCAGTTTCTTGATCACATCTTCAAGGGTTAGATATTCTTCCCGTGGGGCGGTAATGATGAGCGAATTTGTTTCAGAATCAGCAGTAATTTTGACCTGATCCGAAATCGCCGGCGCCCTGGTGCGGACTTTTTTACTTCCGGCCTTTTTTTGAGGAAGATTGGTCAGCACCTTGACCATTTCCTCGGCATCCGCGTTTTGCAGATAATAGACATGGATATTCCCCTCTCCGCGTGGAACTTCAGTATCGAGTTTGACAAGAAGGCTCCGGATTTTTTTTATCTGTGGCTGCGGTGCAAAGACAATGAGTGAGTTGGTGCGCTCATAGGGAATGATTCGGATGGTCTGACGACGCACCCCTTTTTTTATTCCTGCCTGGAACAACTGGCCTATGGATTTACCCACCGCTGTTGCCGATGCGTGCTGCAAAGGAAGAATGGCGACCTCTTCACCGACTGAAGGGACATCAATAGCCTTGATAATTTCCTGCAACCGCTGAATATTTGATTGAACATCGGTGATAATCAATATTCCCGATTGCGGATGGGAAATAACCACACTGGTCTTTGATACAAGAGGCGCGAGAATTTTTTTCACCTCACCGGGATCAGCATTGGCAAGTTTAATGATTTGCGTGACAACTTTATCTTCCGGATATTCCTTACCTGGCTTGCGAATGGTGGCTATGGATTTGGAGCGTGCCTGCACCGCCGGCACAATTTTTATAATTGAACCACTGGGAACCGTGGTAAATCCATTCACCTCCAGGACCGACTCAAAAACCCTGTAGGCATCTTCCTCGGATATCCTGGTCGGCGAAATAATAGTCACCTTGCCCCGCACCGCCCGATCAACAACAAAATTCTTTTTTGTTAATTCACTGATATACTTAATAAAAAGGTTGATATCTACATCATTGAAATCAATGGTGACATATCTTTGAGACTGTGAAGTTCTCGGTTGTACCGTACCCGGTCGGCCCGCATACGATGGCCCGGGAAGACAAAGGAACACCGCCGGCAGACAAAGGAACAGTATATATATTTTTATAAGCATAAAACGCACATTCTTTATCCGAAAATCACCCAAAAAGTGATGTCGATCCAGGCGATTTTCATGCTTTGTTGTGGCTGTAACCTGTGCAATCTTGGTCCAGCCATGCTGGTTCATCCGCAATATATCCATGAAACGATGTCGTTCCGGTCGTTTTTCATTACAGCAAAAAGGCACCATGGTGAAGGCTTTGATAAAAAACCTGGCCCAGCCATGATAATTTACCCCGATAATGGTGTTCGTACTTTTCACAATTGCAATTTCCTCAATGCCCGAGCAAACAGAGCAATTATTCCCGTCCCGATTATTAGTTTATTCCTTCCGGTTCCATCAAGAGTTCTTCCGGAGTCCCTTGCTCCGGCAAGTCCTCTCCAGCTGGTGTTGCTTCCTGTTTTTCCGGTTCCGGTGTCTGAATACGTCTGCTCTGTCTGAAACTTATCCGTCGATGCGGAACAACCGGTGCGGATTCCATACTTTCCGGTCTTGAAAAGGATCTCCGTGGACCACGGCCACCGGAAGTGGACGGTTCGGGGACAAATCCACCTCGTCCGTCACCAGTTGCACCGCCCTTACGATCCTTGATTAACAAAAATTGTTTCCTGCCGTTAAACTCAAGGATAACTTTACCCCGTTCAATGCTGGTAATCAATGCCCCCTGCACGGCATCACCGACCTGATAGAGATCCTGTTTTTTCTCTTTTTCATCAATAATTATAGCTCGGGCATCCCTTTCATTGCCGCTTACCGTTCCCTGGAGCACCAGGTTCAAAGTCGTTTCTTTTGGTTCTTCTTTAACCTCGGCAACCGGCTCTTTTTTTACTCCGGCCTCCTGTACCAGCACAGCCTCAAAAATATTACGGGTAACAATAGACGTATAATCGCCGCCTTTACGCTCAGCCGGAGGCGGTTTTTTAACCTGTTTTTTACCGGTTGCCGGTTTGGCGGCAAGCTGCTTTTCTCCCGGGGAAGAGCTGGAGAGCAACCGCTTTTCAAGGCGGCCATACCAGAAATGAACGCCAGCATAGACCAGGATAAAAAGCAAACACAGTGTAATGATTCGGCGAATCACCCCTACCTCCTGCTTCCCTGAAGACGGTTCATGGCCCGGGATAAACCATCTGCAAAATGGATGCCTGGTTCAGCTGCTGTTCCAATAAGAGTAAAGGGAAGACCGCCATCCTTGAGGAAAGAGCGAATCATTCCCGCAAGCTGACTATCGCCTTTTGTAAACAGTTCTGATCGAGGGATCAGGCTGCCGTTGAACTTAAGCGCCGAATCCGCTATGGTGCCAGCCGGTTCTATCCGGCCACTGAATGTGGCCGACATCTTGGGTGAAACCAATTTTCCCTTTTCAAATATCCAGTTACCTGCCTGATATTTAAAACCTGTCTCAATTTTAGAATAAGGCAACAGGCTCAGGCCAAGCACTGGTTTTCGAAGCGGCAGGGTTCCCCCGGTAAGAGTTAATTTTCCCTGTATCTCCGTTTTCCCCGTCTCCGGTCCTCTTTCCCGCCAGAAAAAGTCACCGGCGGCAATTCCATTTACCTTTCTCTGCAGCCTCCTGCGCAACGATTTCATCTGCCCTATCCGGAGATTATCAAACCTGCCCCGGCAATCAAACTGTTGAAAACCTGTCGAGGAAACAACCCGACCACTGGCAATTCCACCAAACAGACGCAGTTTGTATCTAACCAGTTTACTCTTGTTGAAAAGTCGTGCCGGATCGGGGATAAGATCAAGCTGCTCCATGGTAACCAGCGGCATCTTTTGCTTAACAGGTGTCATGGAAATGCCTGTCAATCGCAATCGCCCCGGTAATACAGGTTGAAGGGACTCGATTTTCCATACATAACCGGATGATCGGGCATCCAACTGCTGTTCCAGCCAGGTTTTCACCGTATCTGCCGGAAATTTCCACCAGAGCAGGCAAACAAGAATAACCAGGGTGTAGAGCAGATAGCCGATTGACGACAACAGCCGGCGTATCATTGCGCACCCCCGTACATTTGCCGTCGCTCACCCATTACCACCCCCCTGTCGGGCAATGCTGATAACCTGGACAAGCACATCAAGGGTTCCTTTCTCCTTCTTATTCTCCTGAATGGATATCCGTTTTATGGTAACGACATTTTCCGGCGATTCGATATGGTTGAGGAAATCGACCAGCTGCTGGATACCGATAGACTGCAGTTTCATTTCTACCATTATCTGCCGGAGCGTTCCCTCTCCTGTCACCGATGATGGTTTCATATAGGCGATATGATCTTTGATTTCACTCTGCGTCGCCATCTTTTCCAGAAAAGAAAACAGGCTGAATCCGTTGGCCCTGCTTTTAAGCTGTTTTTCCAGGCTGTTACTCTGTTCATGCAATTGTCCATATTTCTGTTGCATGGACTGCATTTCCACAATTTCCCGTTCTCTGACGGCTATGGATCTGGCCAGCCGTTTTCGTTTGTCAAGAAGCGGAAAAAGAACAAACTGGACAACAATGAAAAGCAGCAGGACAACACCGCCTATCATCAGCGTTGATTTATCCCGTTTTGTAAGCGCCATCAGGATGCCTCTCCCAAAAGCATACGAATTTCAAAACGGATTTTTCCTTTTTTCTTATCCGCAGCTGCCGACACAATCTTCACCTCCACATAACGAGAGGATCCGGCCAGCCTGTTCTTAATCACATCCACGTTGTTAAAGGCATCGGTAACTCCCTTTATCTGCACACTCTCCTGGTCAATAACCAGTCTGGAGACATGGAGGGAGAGATCCTTGGGAATGCGGCTGGAAATATCGGCAAGTATGGTAAGCGCCCTTTTTTCACCGGAAAATAACGGTAGCGAGACTTCCGCACCCTGGACCTCCCGCAACTTGGACTGCATCTGCAGATAGGGTCTGTTGACCCGGGTAGCCCCGGGGAATGTCTGTTTATATATGGCAATCATCTGCTCGTGCAGGCTGGAGGCACGGCCGTCAAGGCTTCGGTATCCATACCATAAAAGGGCCAGGCTCGTAAGCAGTATCAGGCCGATGCCGGCAGCGATCGCCGACAGGGAACGCCTGGAAAAGAGCTGAATCGGACCCGGGGCGAATTCTCCCTTGAGAAAGGCCAGCCCCGGCTGTTTTTTCTTGTTCCTCAAGCCGCTGACAGCGAGAACAAGCGCGGAATCATACAGCCAGTGATTCCACCGACCCTGGGCTGTTTCAGCCAGCCGCATTTTGGAAATATCCTGAATCGGTTTCCATATCGTGACCGGCAGGGCGAGTTGCCGACCGATAAAAGGTTGCCAGGAACCAGCGCCCGTCAAACACCCGGACACGATAACCTGCTGCGCCTCAAGGGGCTCATCATGTGCCCGTCCGGCATAATAGAGGCTTTGCAGTATATGTTCGCAAGCCTCATGTATATACTGCTCAGCAGTTTTCCGATCAACAGTAAGCTCAATTTCTCCGTGCCCGCCCAGGGGAGTGGTAAAAACCGGCTCAGGAAAGGCTATTCTCCGCATAAAGACAACTTTACCATCCACCCAAAAAGCCATATCTATGGCATGGGGATCGCCATGGAGAAACAGGGTTGGAACATCCCCGGCGCCATCACCGGACATGTTTTCCCTAACAATGACTTCAAGAGTGGTTGCAACGCTCCATACCGGCTGTTTATTTGTGCCGATTGCAGAAAGAAGACGGCCAAGGAGATCTTTTTCAACTGCCGCCACCAGCACCTGACTGCCCTCGTCATTTTTCCCGGTGACAACGAAATCGATGATCTGCTGATCAACAGGCGCCAACAGCTGCTCTTCAAGCTCCAGGGGCAGCACCTGGGCCAATTTTTTCCGGTCGGTAAAGGGCAGGTTCAGATTTCGAAAACTTACCACTGAAAGCGGCAGACCGATGATGCAGCCATCTACACCAATATCAAACCGGCCAAGCAATTCGGAGACGGCAGCAGGCAACTGTCCGGGATCGTCAACCTTGACCGATGCGCAGGAATGCACAATAAGCTCTGCCGGACGCTGTTCAACAACAACACCGGAGAGAAGATCTTCCTGTATGTCAAGGCTGAGTATTCGGTTTGCCATTTTGTTTAGCCGTAGCAGAGGACAGACAACAGAAGGCAGACGACAGAGTTCGTATCCGCCTGCGATGTTATAGCTGCGAATCTACCTTCGGAATAAATTTTGTAAACATTTACCACCTAAATTAACCCTCTTCTTATTCCACCTGCCAGCTTATAAGGTCCTGCGCCCCTGCTTCAGGATCCCTATGGAGCACGCCCTGTCCTGTTTGTTGAAAACCATTGTTTTTCGCCGTTATGGTAACAAAAAAATA
Source organism: uncultured Desulfobulbus sp. (assembly GCA_964623145.1). Taxonomy (GTDB): domain Bacteria; phylum Desulfobacterota; class Desulfobulbia; order Desulfobulbales; family Desulfobulbaceae; genus DRLX01. The sequence continues at coordinate 6,631 of CAZURY010000081.1, forward strand.
AGAACTCACCGTAGTTACGAGGGCGCTCTCAAAAACAATATCACCAGGAAAATCAGCAAGATGCCTATACCACTGGGGATTTTTCAATCTCTCCAGGTTCTCTTTTTTCTTTCTAAAATCGACAAGCGCGTCAACCATGTCTTCCTCGACGCCAGGGGCCAGCGCCTGGAGAACACGGGGTGGGGCCGTATTTATATTTATCTTGCCATCTTGACCGTAAATTGTCAAATAGTCAATAATTCCCTCATGTTCTTTATCTCCGTACACAATTTTCCGGGTAAAACCCTTGACCAGCAGCAACTCTTCGGGATACTGCAGTGGACCATTCCTGCAGACATACGATGGTTGCAACGACTTATAATAACCGCTTTCCGCGCCATGATCCCGCTCGTTATCGTCTTTATCCAGCCAGTCGCTGAGGGCATCAACCAGAGACAGCGCTTCCTCTGCACCATCAACGGCAAATTTTCCCGAGAGAAGAAAACGAAGCCACAGCTGCCGCTGCAATTTTTCCGGATCGCTTTGATTCCCTTTACCGGCAACTTTGCCTCCGGGTTTCCGCCGGGGACCGGATGCCCGTTTCTTTTTTTCTTCCTCACTCATCACCAGGCTGTTGACCTGGATCCTGCCTGACATATCCCGAATACGAATGGATAGACGTATGTCGGCCAAAAGCTTGCCCAGAGCTTCTTCATCAAGATTATTCCAACCGTCAAGCAGGGTATCATATTTCTGCTTCTGCTGATCCGCGTACAGCGAGGCACGAATAAGGTTAAGGCACGATGCCAGGGCGGCGTCCATACGCACGGATTCCTGCAGACTGCGTGACGCCTGCACCTGCCAGTTGACACTTGTTGCCAGGCCGACCGTGATGGCTATCAAGAAACTGATCGCCGCCAGAGTCATCAAAAGAGCCATTCCCGTTGAATCGTCAACGCTCCTGCGCCAGTGATTACGGATACCCTTTTTGGGAAACAACCGCATTAAG
>CAZURY010000082.1:0-2699 GCA_964623145.1 uncultured Desulfobulbus sp.
CGGTTGCAGCGGTCGAAGGGGGCGTGGTAGGTGATGGTTCGTTCGACTGGGCCGCCGGGTTGGGTGTCATCGGTGATGGTTCGGGTGACGGTGCCGGTTTGGAGGGTTTTGATGTCTTCCCAGCCTGGGTTATCACCGCAAAGACGCAAAGGACGCAAAGTTTTTTTGTTTTTTTCTTTCTTTGCGTCCTTTGCGCCTTTGCGGTGTGTTCCTTTCCGGGGGAAGCCGACGCCGGGGAGGCCCTTGGAGCAGGTGAAGACGATGCGGCCTTTTTGATCGTACCAGGTATCGGACTCGTACTGGCGCATGACCGGGAACTGGACGCGGTAGATGGTTTTCAGTTCTTCCAGGGTAAGCCCCAGGGCCATGGCGGTGAGGACATCGATTTCCACCAGGGCCTGGCGGCGGGCATAGTCGGTGCGCAGGGCACAGTCGCGGTGCCAGGTGGGGGTGAGGTTTTGGAAAAAGGTGTTGGGCAGGCGGGGGTCGTCCTTGGCCCAGCGGTCGTTTCTGAAATCATCCTGCCAGCATTCCTGCCAGAGTTCGGCGTAGTGGGTTGTGAGGCAGGTGAGAGCGAGAGCCCTCACTTGAAGAGCAGAAGTGGCAGACTTGAAGGAGCATGTTTGCTCCTCAATTATCGGGAGTAATTGTGCAAGATCATTTCTGAGATCACTTTTACCCGTTGTTTTGACAAAAAAATCATACGACAATGACATCCATCCTGCAGCAATAAGTGGAATTAATGATTGATAGTAAAAGGAGATGCTGAATACTCCGTCAATATGTCCTACCTGCTTAGGCATGATAGAACATTGTAGTGTTCGTTCACTAGAAGTTCCAATGGCTCTACGTGTATTAATTCGATAACAATCCGTCACCTTCACCGCAGCCTTTTCCCCTCTGTCATTTGCCCTCTGAAACACCGGCGTCCGCCGCCGATATTCCTCCATATCACAATCCGGCACATAATTGGTTCGGGGCAGATAGTCATCCGGCAGGGTGGTGAGGTCAAGGATGTCGTAATGGGAATTCTGGCTGCATTTTGCCCGTGGGGTTTTGTAAAAGGGATTGCCGACAAAGAAATGGGGACCGGAGAGAATCCATTGGGAGGCATCCCTGGGAAAGCAGGTCTGGCGGCGGATGGTGCCGTCTTTCTGGGCATTGGTTTCATGCCACATTTCAGTAGAAAAATATTCACCCTGTAAATCTCCCAACCGTTTGGGCTGGTCGGCGAATTTGCGAAGAACGGCTACTATTTGGCGGGAATGAACAGCCGGCAGCCGGGCCTTGAGAGGAGGTGTTCCTTCCGCGTCATAGAGTTTGGCAAAAAGAGTCAGCTCATCTATGCCGCAGCGGACAATACGTTCCCTGTGTCCCTGCACATTCCACTTGTTGTGATCATCTTTGATGCCCGGCACCGGGCCATGCCCATCATGTTTGAAACAGGCGTCCACGGTGGTGGGGGTGAAGAGATTGGCAATGTGTTGGAAAGAGATTTTTTCACCGCAAAGGCGCAAAGAGCGCAAAGTTTTTTTATTCTTTTCTTTCTTTGCGTCCTTTGCGTCTTTGCGGTGCCCATAAATATTGATGCTGAACTTGGCATGATGATCTACTTCCGCAAATAGGTTCAGTTCATTCTGGAACTGAAAATGATACCGCAGCCGCGGATACACCTCCTGCCGGAACCCTCCCCCCTTGGGATCATCATAAATCCCCTCGGGATGGAGAAAACCGGCCACCCCTGTTTCCTCCCTGCCGATCATCCAGGCCTGGGGGAGGAAACATTTATAGAGGTTTGCCTTCATACCTTCCAGTACCGGATAATTCTGTTCACTGTTCAAAAAGTTCTGGGTGGCAGCGGCTTCTTCATAGGCGGCAAAATAATCCCCCTGCAGGTTATATTTCTCCAGCACCTCCTGCCGTTTTTCAGCCAGCTTTGACGCTGAAAATTTGCGCAGGACAAAGAGCGGCTCATGATCACCCATGACCCCGCCCTCGTTCCATTCAACTTTCAGCCAGGGCGGATTTCCAAGCACCAGGTCAAAACCGCCACGGCCGGCAAAAAGATCGGCAAATTCCAGCTCCCAATGGAGAAAACGGTAGCGGTCGGCAAGTTGCTGGATAAGCCCGAAACGCTCATGTTCCCGGCAGAGCCTGTCCACATCCACGAACCCGAACTCATCCACCAGATCAAGGGACATCTGTTGCGGGCTGGTATCCGGAAAAAGGCGCATCTGGCCGCCGCCGTCGGTTTGCGGCCCGCCGTCAAAGAGATTGCCTTCAAGGAGCAGGGTCAAATCCAGGAGGTACTAGGCCCGGCCTGGCAGAAGATCCGCCTTTTCCATGGGCCAGAACCAGAGGGCGCACCAGTAATCCATGACCAGCTTCAACCTGCGGTACGGGCTGGAATTTCGCACATCCCTGGAAAACATTTCCTGCTGATAGATGCGGTCCTTGTCCGCCGTGGTGGTGCGCCTGATTTCTTCGGGCTCCGGTTGCCCGAATACTGCCAGGGTGTCCGTGGTGCGGGAGCGGATGTTCTGCTGCATTGTTGTATGGCGCTGCCAGAGTTTGTCCACTGCCCGGGAGAGTTTTTTTAACTGGTCGATTTCAGAATCTGAAAAGGGCTTGATGAAATCCTTGCGCCACTCCCTGATTATTTCGATTTCCTCTGCGGCGAGTTTTTTAATGACCTTGTC
>CAZURY010000082.1:2799-7612 GCA_964623145.1 uncultured Desulfobulbus sp.
CTGCCGCCGGGCCCCGACCAGTGAATTGCCGCAGGTGAGCTGCATGCCGAACCAGGGGACAAAGGCTCCCTCATAGATGGTGTTGAGCCAGAGGGAAATTTCAGCCAGTTCCACGGCCACCGGGTTCAGATCCACGCCAAACACGTTATTGTCGGCAAGAAACATCTTTACCTTCTGCAACTCCCTGGCATAGTTCGCATGCGGGATGATTTCCCCGGTCTCCTGCTGTTTCTTCCGCAGATAGGCCTCGGCAAGCTGGTTGACGGCTTCATTGAGAAAGGCGGCGCTTCCCATGGCAGGCTCGCAGACGGTGAGGGCAAGAATCTCATCCGCGCTTTTGTTTTTCAGGAGTTCCTTGAGCCCATACTTTACCAGGCACCTGGTGAGCACTTCCGGGGTGTAGTACGAGGCTGATTTCTCCCGGTCCCGGCCTGCCAGCCGATAGATGAAGGTTCCCCTGGGGTATTTGGCAAGGGTGCCGTCTTCGTTATAGACCCGTTCATCCTCCCTGTAGTCTTCGATGTTGTCGGCGCTGACAAAATAAGCGGTTTCCAGGACATTATGTTTATCCCTGGCTTTTTTAACCTCGTAAAGATCGGTTTTGGCAAAGAATCCCTGGTAGGAGAGCAGGGCCTCATAGACCGCTCCCAACTGGTTGATGCCAAGCTGGGAATAGGAAATACGGCCCCGCCGGTTGTTCCTGCCCCCTCCGGGGCGGGAAAGGGACATCAACTCGATGATCTCCTGCATGACAACATTGCGGAGACGTACCCGGTTCAGGATCGGGGTCTGCCGGGGATCAAAGAGATGGCTGCGGAGTGGAGAAATACGGAAAGTGTGGTGATCGGGATTGCCGAACATGTCCAGCTGCCGGGCCGTGTTCTCCGGCTGAAACCCGTTATAGAGCAGGTCAAAGAGAAGTTTTATGGATGCATGGATAAAATAGCCGTTTTTTGACTCCTCGGTGGTCAACGGCACCAGCTCCAGATCTCGCAGGGTTTCCAGACTGTAGCCTTTGCGGTACTCTTCCGATTTTTCCGGCAGGTAGCCAAGTTCCGGCCGGGCTTCAATATAAAAGAGAAAGAGCAGGCGATACATGTAGAGCAGACACTCCCGGCTGAGTTGGCCGGCCATGTCATTACGAAAAACCTTATCCTTGGTTTTATTACGCAGATACCAGACCGCCTCATTGCCGAGCAGTTCAATTGCCGCCCGCAGGGAATACTTTAAATCTTCGGAGACGGAGAATGCGTGTTTATGCGAACTTTCATCCAGGGTATCCAGCAGAGGCAACCCATCCACAGGACAGATGGAATCCCGATGTAAAAGGGCAGCCATGGCCTGGAGGGTGGACTGTTCTTTACGGTTCAGAATTTCCTGGATATCAAAGTGAAGAAGACGCTTTTCATGCCACTTGGTTCGGTCCAGGAGCTGCAGCTGGTTATGACTGACCAGGATAACCCAGCGAGGCGGTTCGGCGAGAGAGAAGATATGGCGGCTGATGATATGTTCAAAGTTGCCTTCGGGACTGTTTATTTCACCGCAAAGGCGCGAAGGACGCAAAGATTTTTTTTGCTTTTCCTGGCGTTCTTTGCGTCTTTGCGGTGATAAAGCGTCTTTGCGGTGTAATGCAAATTGACATTCATGAAACTGCAGTTCCAGAAGATCGGCCTGTTCACCGAATTCATTGACGGCGGCAATGATCCAGAGTTCAGGCGCGCCATCGGGCCTGTTGACGGCAGCTACCAGGGGCAGAGATGCGCCGGTATCGAGTTCCATGCATTGTGGCTGATACCGGTAGCCAAGGGCATCGAGCAGATTTGCTAAAAAATCATTCTGGAGCGACAGTCTGTTGGCGATTTTTCGTTCCCGCTCCAGTCGATCCTGCATGGTGAAGTATTGCTTGCGCAGGGATGCAAGCTGTTTCCATGGCTGGCGAAAGTCCGGAGATTCATCCTCCTGCTGTTTCCATTTTTTAAAAATATTTTTAAGGTCATTTTCAAGAATGGCGGACAGGTAGTGGTGGGTGTAGAATTCATTTTTATTCTGGATGCCGGTTAGATCTATTGCCATACTGTTTCACCGCAAAGGCTATATGTTCACCGCAAAGACGCAAAGAGCGCAAAGATTTTATAGGTTGTTAACAATCCGTTTAATGCCTGTTTTCAAGACTGTTGTATTAAAATTAATGAGCATGCCGAGTCGTAGATTTGCCAGTTTCAGGTAGGTCAGTAATTGGGCATCATGAATCGGCAGTAGTTTTTCCACAGCCTTCAGTTCAAGGATGACAAGGTTGTCAACCACAATATCAAGCCTGTAGCCGCAATCAAGCTTAACATCCTTATAATGCACAGGCAATGCGACCTGTCTTTTGAATGTAATGTTCCGTTCCTGCAGTTCATGGCAAAGGCATTCCTCGTATGCGGACTCAAGCAAACCAGGGCCAAGATGGCGATGGACTTCTATTGCCGCCCCAATAATCTGATATGACAAAATATCTTCTTTTGTTTTCATAGTGTATTTTTTCACCGCAGGTAAGCGGCGGCTCCGAAGACGCAAAGGACGCAAAGTTTTTATTTTTCTTTGCGAACTTTGCGCCTTTGCGGTGCAATCATCCTTTCAATACTGCCACGATCTGGATGTAGGGGTTGTCCTCCGTTGTCATGGTATCTTCCACCCAGTCGATGAACTCATCAAATTTCCGGTCAATTTCTCTTTTTCTCCGCTCTTTTTTACTGAGGTTCCTCTTCTCCATGTAAAAAAGTTCCAGCTGCCGGTACTGCTTTCCCTTGAGGAGTTCCAGGGCATCTAACTGCTTTTGCAGCTTGTCGTTGATTTCATCTTCAAAACGGGCCCGCTCCCGGCTCATAAACTCTTTTGCCTGTTTGACACCGTCCGGCAGGAGTTTTTTGATGGGATTCATGTCGATACCGGCGCCACTGTTCGGAAAACGGGTTCTGCCAAGACCGGTGCGCTTAAGCAAATCATCAAAAGATTCAATTTCCAGGAATTCGTTCTCCAGAAAGGTGACAGCGAACCAGCGAAAGACAAGAGGATGACCTTTGCGGTTGGGAATCAGGCCGGAAAGTATGAAGACTGTTTCTTCCGGCTCAAGAGCGCCCGGCAGGGAAAGAACAGGGGCTTCATGGCGGCCGAACCCGGCGATGACCTTGTCGTTGATCCATTGAATAACCGGATTATGGGGCCAGAGATAGTGGATACGGGGCCAGGCCTTTTCATCTTTTCGACTGCGTCTTATTTCATCCTGGATTGTGTCCGTGTCGGCAGAAAGAATAAAAATATCGTCTTCGGGCCATACTTCACGGGGCAGAGAGTAACGGAGTCGGGATTTAAGTTCTTTGGTGGCTGTCAAGGTTACCTGCCGGGCGTCGTCATCAAACTCGGCTTGCAGGGTCTGGCTCTGTTTAAGAGATTCAATGGCAGCCTTGAGATAGTGGTAATCGTCAGGATAGAGAGAAATTATCTCTCTTGTCCTGCCCATGGCCAGGTTGCCGACGGGAGGAGCTGTTTCGCCGAGCATCAGGGCAAGGGGATCAATGGTTTCACCGGCAAATTGCTTTGCAAATTCAGCAGCGCTTGTTCCCTGGTCAATGGCTTTGGCTGTTATCCGTTCTTCCAGGTCAATATCATACACGCCCATGATGGCGGAAGGATCACCGATGTTTTTTACCGCCTCTTCATCCTTTTCAATGAGCAGCTCCAGGATGCGCATATCCCCTTTTATTTTTGGATTGGAACTCTGGCTGACCAGGTAGAGGATGTAGGGTGTATTCCGCTGCCCGTAACGGTCAATGCGGCCGTTACGTTGCTGAAAGACCATAAGAGACCAGGGAATATCAAAATGGATCAACCGATGACTGAGGTAATGAAGATTAATACCTTCCGAGGCAACATCGGAGGCAATGAGCAACCGGATGGGCGATTTTTCCTTGCCGAAATCCTCCACAACCTGCTGTTGGTCAACATCGGACATGGTGCCATAGAGGATGGCGACATGCTTACTGTCCAGGTTCAAATCCCCTGGCAGGTGTTTTTCCAGGAAACGGAGCGTTTCTATACGTTCGGTAAAGATAACCAGCCGGTCGTCCTTTGCTTTTTTTCCCGGCCAGCCAAAAGCGCTTTTTTTATCATTCAGAATGGTTACGAGCTTCCGGTACTTGGAAAAATGTTCCGGGGTAATGGCTGAAACGGCGTCGGCAAAGGCTTCCAGCTTCCTGATATCCGCGGCTGTGTCCGCATCAACATTGTCTTTGATGCGATTGATACGATTATGGATGGTCTGCAGGCAGGCGGCAGGGGAAGAGAACAGGGCTTTTTCCAGGGTGGTCCTGAAAAGCTGTTGACTGCCTTTTTTGTCCATCCGGGTAAACTTCAGACTGGTCAGGACATCATACGCATTTTCTTCAACGGCCGTGGCCATGCAGCCTGCCTTGCTTATTTCCCGTTCTTTAAAAGCATGCTCGACCTGATCCTGGATATCCTTTTTAAAACGCCGGATGAATAACCCTTTGATGTCTCCAGGGCCGTACTCTTCGGGATTGGCGATAGCCGTAGGGTCGAGCATATTCATAAGGCTGGCAAAACTCTTTGCCCGTCCGTCATGGGGGGTGGCGGAAAGCATTATCAGGGTATCAGAGCGGCCGGAGAGCAGCCCGGCAAGACGTGCCCGCTGGGATGAGCCTTTGCCGCGCTGGGCCACATTATGGGCTTCATCAATGACAATAATATCCCAGTAAGCGTTTTCCAGGTAGGTCCGATACTCAATATTCTGCTTCAGGGTATCAATGGAGAC
>CAZURY010000083.1:0-7589 GCA_964623145.1 uncultured Desulfobulbus sp.
TCATCCATAAAGACCACCTGATCGGCGACCTCGCGGGCAAAACCCATTTCATGGGTGACCACGACCATGGTCATCCCCTCATGGGCAAGTGTTATCATAACTTCAAGAACCTCGCCGATCATCTCCGGATCAAGGGCGGATGTCGGCTCATCAAAAAGCATGATCTTGGGCTCCATGGCCAAGGCCCTGGCAATGGCCACCCGCTGCTGCTGCCCTCCGGATAACTGCACGGGATAATGGTCGGCCCGGTCACGAATACCGACCTTATCCAACAGTGCATACGCCAGTTCCTTCGCCTCTTCCTTCGCCATTTTTTTCAATTTTATCGGGGCCAGCGTCAAATTCTCCAGAACGGTCTTGTGCTTGAACAGGTTAAAACTCTGAAACACCATACCCAGTTCCATACGAATCCTGTTGATATCCTCATCCGGAGCATATAAGTCATGACCGTCAACAATGATCGAGCCGGAACTGATTGTTTCAAGGCGGTTAATCGCACGAAGCAGGGTGGATTTCCCGGATCCGGAAGGACCAAGAACAACTACTTTTTCACCGACGGTCACGTTCAGACTGACATCGTTAAGAGCCTTGAATGAACCGAAATATTTGTTGATATGGCTAATTTGAATAATGGGATCAGCGGCGTTCATAATGACTTAGACGGTGTTCCATATTGGAAATCAACTTGGAAAGGACCAAGGTGATCAACAGATAAATGAGGGCGATCATTGTATATGTTTCAAAGTAGTTAAAGCTCTCCGAGGCATATTCACGCCCGCGACGCAGGATGTCGGCGACCGCCAGGATCGACACCAGTGAGGTATCTTTCAACAGGGCGATAAACTCATTGCCCACTGGCGGGAGAATGGTTCGCCACGCCTGGGGTAAGACCACATAGGCCATGGTTTGCCGCCGATTAAACCCCAGGGAAAGCGAGGCCTCGGTCTGACCGTAATCAATGGATTTTATACCGGCCCGGAACACCTCGCCCATATAGGCCCCATAACAAAAAGCCATGGCAATAACCGCCGCTACGATATCGGGAACCCGGACAATACGACCCAGGGCAAAATAAATGTAAAAAAGTTGAACCAGAAGAGGAATACCTCGAACAATCTCTACATACAGCGAAGCTATCAAATTAATAAATCTGTTCCTGGACAACCTGCCCAACCCGGTCAACAGACCGATAACCAGGGCCAGCGATATGGAGGCGATGGTCACCTTAAAGGTCACCAGAATACCGTCGGGAACAAACGTCAGTATTGTGGCATACGGATCCGGCTTGATCAACGGCAACAGTATCAACAGAGCGATGGTTCCGATAAGGGCAATCCACCAGGCGGAAACCAGTCCCTTGTCCTTTGGATCGGGGATGGCCGCTCCATCACCAATATCGATTATTTTTTCCTGCTCAGACATGGTGTCCTTTTACTACTCCTGCTAATCTGAACCTGAATTTAGGCTGAAGTCTTCGTTATGTTCCACGGGTCCGGTCATCCTGGTTATTGCCTGTCCATAAACGATTTTCAGGGCATGTTTCCCGCCAACCTCTTCACGCTTAAAAAAACGACAACCCCTCTCTACAAGCGTGGTGTCTATTCCTGTTTCAAAGCGAGATCTCAAAGGAAAATCCTCATTTATGGACAGACGTCGGTTCATCTATTGACCAATCCATTTTTTCTTCAACTGCTGATCAATACCCTTGGCCTTAACTGCTTCAATGCCCTTGTTCAATAAATCAAGAATTTTTTTGTTGCCCTTTTTTACGGCAAAACCGTAATTCTCGACTTTATCCGTTTTCAGCACAGCGGCAATCTTTAACTTATCTTTATACTTGTCCAGGGCATAATTGGCCGCTACCGGATCATCACAGACAACAGCAGCAATCCGGCCGACATTCAGATCTTCCATGGCAAGCCCAATTTCATCATACGACTTGGGCACAAGACCCTCAGCCTCCTTAATGGCAAAATAACCGGTAGTACCTATCTGACCACCGACTTTCTTCCCTTTCAGGTCTGCGAGGGATTTTGCAGAGGAAGTCTTGGGGACTATCAATGCCTGACGAACAGTAAAATAAGGCTCGCTGAAATCCATTGCCTTTTTGCGCTGTTCGGTAATAGAAACAGACGAACTGATAGCATCATATTTCCCGGAGGCCAAACCCGCAAAAATTCCATCCCAGGCCGTATTTTTAAAAACCGGTGTAAATCCGGCTTCCTTACCGGCGGCCCTTAAGAAATCAACGGAAAAACCGACAATTTGTTTTTGGCTGTTGACAAATTCCATAGGCGGCCAGGTGGCATCAGTGGCAAAGACAATCTTTGTCTCGGCCCAGGCAGAGCCACCGAGCGTGGACAAGGCAATAAAAATCAACAATAGTTTCTTCAACATGGGAACCTCCTGAAATAGAAAAATAATTATGCCTGATAAGCTCATAAAATGTCACGACTTACTCAAAACACCTACGCAAAAACAAGGGCATACAGGTAGTATACTGAGACCTAAATTGAGCGATTTTCATTTCGCCCCAAGCTGCAGGTTTTGTGCTGTTTAATTGTAGTTATGCCTACATGAGACAGCGCAAGGCCTGCAGATTGGGGATGAAATGGAAATCCCGGAGGGTTTCGCCCCATCTGCAACAATTTAAAAAGAAAACATTTATAATTATTTATCTTTTTTTATTTGCAGATGGGGTGAAACGCTCAATTTAGGTGAGAGTCATCCAGCCACAGAACATCATAGGTCGAAGTTTTTACGACGCCATCATGCCGGCCTACCGGTCTGGACAGCCGGGCATCAACGTTCCATGTACCACCCAATTGTCCGGGTGGCAATAAAAACAAACATAAGTGGTCACCGGCCCCCGTGATGAGCCGGCAACAGACACTCCAGTCTGTCCCGGATCGGATTCCACAGGTATATTGTGTGGTAACCCTTGAAGAAGTCGAGAATCTTTCACTTGACGTCCTCCACCACCAACAGGTAGAATGCTCGCAACATCCATCACCCACCACCATTTTTCCAGAGGATACCCATGAAGACACTCAAAGTTTTACTTCTCGTCACCTTTGCCCTGGCAACGCTTACCCTTGCCGGTGGTTGCAGCAAAAAACCGGTGCCGTCCTATTCTTCACAGGCTGGTAACAATGCCCCTGAGGGTAAGGAGTTAGCCTTGGGAAAACAGGGCTCGATCAGTGAGGAAAACATGCCCGGCGAAGAATCACTCGATGCCGGCGGACAAAACCTTGGCAGTTTAGGCGCAAACGATGACCAGAATTCCGAAGAATATAAGAGAGCCCATGGTCGTTCTTCCATTGAGATGCAGCCGGTCTATTTTGATTTTGATCAGGCATCCATCCGTGATGATCAGATTCCACGCCTTGAACATGACGCCGACTACCTGAAAAACAATCCTTCAAGAAATCTTGTTATTGAGGGGAACTCAGATGAACGCGGCACCAATGAATATAATCTTGCTCTTGGTGAGCGCAGGGCTATAAATGCCAAAACCTATCTCATCGAACTCGGTGTTGACGGCTCTCGTATCCGTACCGTCAGTTATGGCGAAGAAAGGCCTCTCTTCACCGGGCATACCGAGGATGACTGGTCACAGAACAGGCGGGATGATTTTGTCCTTGAATAACACCTGCGTGTTGCCCTGCCCTTTTTCTCCCACCTGAAAACTTCCCCGGAAACACCCCCCTGTTTCCGGGTTTCTCTCTCACCAGGCTTAATCGATATTGAATACGCGTGTCATTTTCCTTGACACAATAATAATTATTAACTACTTTCGAAAAGAAATAACACTTAACAATAAATATCACCTATGCAGAAACTACTGCGCATGACTCATCAGCGTGAGATTATCCTGGATGAGATTAAAAAATGCACAACCCATCCAACTGCGGATGAGCTTTATGAACGAATCAAAAAAAAGCTTCCCCGTATCAGTCTGGCTACGGTGTACCGTAACCTTGAAATCATGTCTGAAGCCGGCCTGATCATTAAACTGGAAATCAGCGGCCGCCAGAAACGATTTGACTGGGAGCTGCAGCAGCATGATCATATCTACTGTGTGCAATGCCACAGAGTCGATAACATCGATCTTGCCGACAGTAAAAAGATAACCCTGCCCGAGCAGGAAAAGCATGGCTACCTTGTATCCGGATGCCGGGTTGAATTTCATGGTATATGTCCGAAATGCCGTGCATTACTTTTACGAACAAAGAAAGGAAAAGGAAAAAAAATGGCTTGTAAATCAAAATGTGGATCCAAAAAATTAAGTGACAAACAACGAAACGTACTGGAAGCGCTGGCAAAATGTAATAATGCCTGCGGCAGCAAAGACATTGCTGCCGCCACCGGCCTGGAGCCCAAACAGGTAAGCTGCCAGATTACCGCGCTCAAGAAAAAGGGTCTTGTTGAAAGCCCTGTCAGGTGTAAGTACACCATCACCAACGACGGCAAGTCGGCAATATCCTAGGAGGGCGGACCAATGGCGACACTTACAGGAACACAGACCGAGGTAAATATCCTGACAGCCTTTACCGGTGAATCTCAAGCCAGGAACCGTTATTCTTTTGCCGCCAAAGTGGCTAAGAAGGAGGGACTGGTTCAGATAGCTGCAATTTTTGAACGAACGGCTGAACAGGAGCGGGCACACGCAAAAACTCTCTTCAATCTCCTTGAAGGAGGGGAGGTTGAAGTACGGGCTTCCTTTCCAGCCGGAGCTATCGGTACAACCATGGAAAACCTTGAAGCCGCCGCAGCCGGTGAAGAGCATGAATACCAGGAGATGTATCCGGAGTTTGCCGCCACGGCAAAGGAAGAAGGATTCCCTGTCGTTGCTGCCGTCTTTAACGCCATTGCTAAAGCTGAAAAACAGCACGCAAGGCAATACAGACACTTTATTGACAACCTGAAAGAAGGACGAATCTTCAAACGTGAGGATACCGTTATCTGGTACTGCCGGAAATGTGGGTATGTGCACGAGGGCAACGAGCCGCCCAAAAAATGTCCGGCCTGTGCCCATCCCCGGGGATACTTTGAACTTCTTGCCGAAAACTGGTAACAGCAAGATTGAACGACAACACAAATTTCCGGCCCTGGAAATTTTTCCGGGCCTGGCCCGCCTATTTCACAAGCGGTACTTTGTGAAATATACAGGCGTAGAAAAACAATTTATATTCCACTTACCCTTGTAAGGAGATTGAGTCCGATGAGCACATTAGTAACTAAACAGGCACCTGACTTTACCGCCACGGCCGTCATGCCGGATAATTCCATGAAAGATGATTTTAAGCTTTCCGATTATCGTGGAAAATACGTAATTCTCTTCTTTTACCCCCTGGACTTCACCTTTGTCTGCCCCTCTGAAATTATTGCCTTTGATAAAAACCTGGATAAATTTAAAGAGCGCGGCTGTGAAGTAATCGGCGCCTCCATTGACTCGCAGTTTTCCCACTGGGCCTGGAAGAACACTCCGGTCAATGAGGGAGGAATCGGCAATATTCAGTATCCCCTTATTGCTGATCTGGATAAAAAAATATCACGACAATACGGCGTCCTTCTTGATATGGGCGTTGCCCTGCGCGGAACCTTCCTCATCGATAAAGAGGGTATTGTCCGGCATGCCGTTATCAACGATCTGCCGCTCGGACGTTCCATTGATGAAGCCCTGCGTATGGTGGATGCTCTTAAATTCCATGAAGAACACGGTGACGTCTGTCCGGCCAACTGGAAGGAAGGAGAAGAGGCAATGACCCCCACAGCCGAAGGAGTTGCCGATTATCTGGCAAAGCATGCCGATTGATCATTGCAGTGTAGCCCGGTACAGGATTACCCTGTGGCGAGCCAAAAACCACGAGCCCGCATATTTCACAAAGGTCGTCGCGAAAAGTCTGAAAGCGCCGGAGATTCAGCGTTTGACGCTGGAAATTGTTTGCAGGCATACTGTCAGTATGTCGAAAACAATTTCCAAGATAAACGCTGAAGATTCGGCGTGTTCAGACTTTGCAGCAGGCCGCTTGTGAATATGCTGGCTCGTTTCACTCAACCAGGAGATACCTATCATGACAAACAAAAACGAAGTCTACAAATGTCCACTTTGCGGAAACATTGTTGAAGTCCTGCACACCGGAGCTGGAGAACTGGTCTGCTGCGGCCAGCCAATGGACCTGATGGCCGAAAACACCGTCGATGCCGCTTTAGAAAAACACGTTCCGGTTATTACCAAGGTAGAAGGCGGTTTCAAGGTCAGTGTCGGTTCGGTGCCCCACCCAATGGAAGAAAAACACTGGATTGAATGGATTGAACTGGTTGCAGACGGCAAGGTCTACCGTCAGGACCTCTCTCCTGGTGATGCCCCGGAAGCAACCTTCTGCATAGAAGCCTCGGAGGTTACCGCCAGAGAGTACTGCAACCTGCATGGACACTGGAAAGCCTGATTGGGTTCGGGCCGGGAAAACAAACCAGCCCCAAACCAACTTACTTGCTGTAATTTATAAACGATCCGGGGTGTAGCAGGCGTCATTCCACCAGTGGGAATCGCTATTGAAGAATCTGCGTCGTCGTGCGCCCAGGTACAGGATCGACACCTTGCAACTTGAGAATCAGGAGGTCGTGTATGGCCCAGCCCGAAGAAATGTATCAATGTCAAACCCCCAACTGCGGATACATTTACAACCCGGATAAAGGTGATCGAAAGGGAAAAATACCAAAAGGCACCGCCTTTTCCGATCTTCCCGACGAATGGCGATGCCCTGTCTGTGGCGCAACCAAAGCGGCCTTTAAACCACTTGCCGGTCCCGGCTCTGTCCAGGACGACAATGCATAACCATAACTAAAAACAACGATTAATCATTTTCAGGAGGATGTACTGTGAAAAAGTATAGATGTCTCGTCTGCGGGTATGAATATGATCCGGAAGCAGGTGATCCGGGAAGCGGTGTTGAGCCCGGCACATCGTTTGATGATCTTCCCGATGACTGGGTCTGTCCGGTCTGCGGCGCCGATAAAGACGAGTTTGAAGAGGTATAACCTGTATCCCGGTGGGCAGGATTGCCCGCCGGGGTTTTCCGAATAGTGGAAGGCGAGCAGCATGTGGCCTGCTCTTCTTTCATTACTCAGAATTTTCCTTTCCCGGAGAAAAATCAATGAAGAAAACAATAATATTTGCCTTTCGAGGTGACCCGATGTGTTTCGTTCACGTCCTGCTCAATGGTCTTGATCTTGCCGGGCAGGGGATGGGTGGAAAAATTATTATTGAAGGAGATGCGGTTCAACTCGTAGAAAAAATGGCCCGTCCGGACCATTTCCTCAACCAGCTTTTTGAAAAATCCAAAAAACAGTCCATTATAATCGGCGCCTGCCGTGCCTGCTCAAACAAACTTAGAGTTGCCGACTCCGTCACCAAAGCCGGTGTTGATCTCATCGGCGACATGGCCGGCCATCCGGCCATGTCGGAGTACATAGACCAGGGATATTCCGTTATTACCTTTTAAGCAGGCCTGATGACACGTAGACGATGTTAACCCGCAGCATATTTCACAGGTAAGCGTAGACTCCGGGTAAGCGTAGACTCC
>CAZURY010000084.1:0-7514 GCA_964623145.1 uncultured Desulfobulbus sp.
AAGAGTTTGAGCATAACGACTGGTCGCAGGAACGAATGGTGTAATTGTTGTCCGGGTTCCGGCAGGATTGTTTGATTTTTGGTGTGGAGTCCTTGAGATGCCTGCCTGTCGTACCTCGGAGAGTGGTGCAATGAAGCAGTTTCTGCTTTATCGCAATTTCGTAACACCGCTGAACGGTGTTACGAAGTTATTATTTTCATTGTTTGTTATGCCACTATGCCACAACCTGCCGGAAATGCCGGATTATCCGTGCAGCGTTTTCGGTGAGAAGAGATTCTGCTCCATATGTTTAATCTCATCAATGCCGGAGACCACAATTGACGGGTCCGGCCGGAGTTCTGCTGCCGGCAGCTTTTTTTCATATTCCAGCCTGCTGAGCAGATATTTCATGCAGTTGGTTCTGGCCTTTTTCTTATTATCTGAACGGATAATGGTCCAGGGGGAAAGGGTGCGGTTGGATTCATTGAGCATCTGAAACTTTTTCACACTGTATTTGTCCCAGAGCTTCTGGGCAAGGGTGTCAACCGGTGAGAGCTTGTACTGTTTGAGCGGGTCGGTTGCCCGTGCTGCAAAGCGTTTTGCCTGCTCAGCTTTAGAAACGGAAAAATAAAATTTGAATAGTTTGATGCCGTCCTTGACCAGCATCTCTTCAAACAGGGATACATCTTTTAAAAAGCGTTTGTGCTGCTCATCGGTGCAGAAGTTCATCACCGGTTCCACCATGGCACGATTGTACCAGGAACGATCAAAAAGCACCAGCTCACCGGCGGCCGGCAGGTGGGGAACGTACCGTTGAAAATACCATTGGGTCATTTCCGTGTCACTGGGTCTGGCCAGGGCTATGACCTTGGTCAGGCGGGGATTGAGAAAGGCGGTAATTCGTTTGATGGTGCCGCCTTTGCCGGCGGCATCCCGGCCTTCAAAAATTGCAAGCACCCGCATACCGGTTGCCTGCATGTGTTTCTGCAGTTTCATTAATTCGATCTGCAGTTTTTTGAGTTCAATTTCATACTGGAGATGGGTCGTTTTGATCCATAGTTTCCGTGTTCCTCTGCCGGGCTTTACCTTCTTGTATTTTAAGGAACTACCCTCAAGCAGTTCGATGCTGACGGCATTGTTTGCCGCATTATCCCCGGTTTTTTTCTTGTGGGCAGTATTACCAGCAGCCATGAGTTCTTCTCCTTGTTGTCAATCCATCAGGTAGCTGTTTCCCAGCAGGTTTGATTGCTGACAAGAGTCCTCAACCGACGAAACTACCCAGCTTGATCCGTTGCGCATCCATCAGTTCTTTTTCCCGGGCCCCGGAGATTACAACCTTGGGATCAGGGACAAAATCGAGATCGGAATTCCCTCGTTCGTAGGGAACGGCATTGAGAATAACTTTCATGGCGTTTAAACGGGCAAGATGCTTGTTGTTTGAGCGGATTATGGTCCAGGGCGCGATATTGGTATGGGTTTTTTTCAGCATTTCATATTTCTGGGCTGTAAAATCATCCCAGCGATCCTGGGCCTGCACGTCGATTTCCGAGAGTTTCCATTGGCGGAGGGGGTCTGTTTTTCGCCGCTCAAAACGCTTGGCCTGTTCTTCCTTGGTAACGGAAAAATATAATTTGACCAGAGTCGTTCCCTGGCGAACCAGATCTTTTTCAAAGCCGATAACTCCCCGCATGAAATTTTTGTATTCTTCAGGAGTACAAAATCCGAAAACCTGTTCAACAACAGCCCGATTATACCAGCTTCGATCAAAGAGAACGACCTCACCTCCCCGAGGAAACTGGGCCACATAGCGTTGAAAAAACCATTGAGTTTTTTCATGTTCGGTCGGTTTGCTCAGAGCAACGACCCGATAATGTTTTTCATTCATATAACGGGTAACCCGACGGATGGTTCCGCCTTTGCCGGCGGCGTCACGCCCTTCAAAGAGAATGATCATGCGCCGGTGGTTGTTTTCCAGACATTTCTGCATTCTTATCAGTTCCGCCTGATAGGGCTTAAGCGCCTCTTCCCGGTAATAGCGGCGTATCGCCTTCTTTTGATATTTGTTGAGACAGGGTTCCCCTTTTTTTAACTGTTTGTATTCCTTTAAAAGTTCTTTGAGGTTGACTTCGTTTTTCTTCAATAGGATTGTTTCCGGGTTGCTGATTTTTTCCTTATCACCTGCTGTTGGGACAATATTTTTAGATGTTGTTGATCGTTGAGGTTTCTTGTTGGTGACTTTTTCGGAAGTCTTTACCGTCTTTGCCCTGGAGGAAGAATCTGAGGAGATTTTTTTGCGTTGTTTTTTCTGCGTTTTTATTTTTGCGGAGGCCTGGTTGGCCCGGGTGGATCGTATTGTTTTCTTTGTTGCCATGTCCCTCGCTCCTTCTGTCCATGTGTCCTTGTTGAATTCCGCACGCCGACCCCTTTGTCAGCCTATGGACTTTTCACAAAAAATACTATTATTACGAGAGAATAATCTCTTCCAAATTGATGAAAAAGTCAATGCGAGAAAAATACATAAGAAATACGTAGGTTATTACCGTGTTTTAAGCGGAGGAGAAAGACGATGTTCAGGAATTCGTCCGGGAATAATCCATGGGATAATGGCGTTGCAGACCTTTTTCATTGGTGTATGTCTTTGTTTCTCAGCGAATAATTTGGAAGACACTGAAGATATTTCAGCAATTATTTTCCTGTTTTTGTAGTACCTGAATTTCGAAATAAATTCCGATTGCAAATATTTCCATGACATCAACAAGGGCAATCCGCAGTCTCAGGCGTTGGAATCATTCTGACCATCTGGTATATGGTTATTCAATATTGTTTCGAATTTGGTGTTTCTTCTTTTGACGCTTAATTCAGGTTTGAATTTTCCGGTTAATCCGGCTCAGGGCGCAAAATGGGATTTCAGGTAGGTACGCAAGGCGATTTTTTGTTTATTGATGCCCAGCTTTTTGCGGAGATTGTTACGGTAGGTTTCCACAGTCCGTACTGAAATTCCCAGGATACCGGCAATATCCTTGCTGGTTTTTCCCTGTCTGACAAGATCGGCGATCAAGGATTCCCGTGGCGAGAGGCTCAGCAGGATTTCCTTGCTTTTTGGCGAAAAAGATCCGGCGATGGAATCAATATGGGCGGCAATGATGCGTATGGTTTCAAGTTGTTTTTCACTTGTGGCTGATTGTCGCAGAAGATCAAGATAAGGCGTGACCAGACTTTTTAAGCGAACGGAAATATGTTCTTCTATGGTTTCCCTGGTTCTGGTATGCTGGTCCAACATAACACGAAGGGCGATATTGGCTTCTTCAATTTCCTGCTTTTTCTTTTCGATTTCCTGGAATGCCTTTTTCAGGCCGGTAATATCATTACCGAGAATAAGCGTCTCTGGAGAAGATGCATCTTTCCCAAATCGGGTAATGGAACTCCAGGAGATATCGCGTAACGATCCGTTCCTGGTTTTGAGTTTCACCTCAATTCCATGAACATCGTTTTGCTGGAATGTTTTTACTATATTCTTTTTGCTCCCCCGGGCCGGACCGGCATGAAAATAATCCAGCCAGTTTTTATTGAGCAGCTCCTCACTGGAGTATCCGGTCAACCGCTCTCCGGCAGGATTAATAAAGCGTATGGCCCCTTCAGCGGAAATACTGCAGATAATGGAGGGGGCGGCCTGGATGATTTTTCTTGAGAAATCTCTTTCCACCTGCAGGGAGTGTTCATGCTGTTTCTGTCTGGTGATATCCAGAGCAATAAGGCCGAAGCCCTTATTGTTTTGCTGTTGGTCGTGGATTGTGAACAAGGTGGTGGCCGAGTAACGGATTGCACCGCCTTGCCGTTGCCTGAGAATAAATTCACACTTGCCGTTTGACCGGGCGGCTGCCAGGGCCTGGTTGAATTGATCGAGCATACCGGCATTCTTGAGTAACAGAGAACCGTTTTGTCCTGTTAGATCCGTCGTGTCGGCATGATAAAATTGTACGGCAGCCCGGTTATGCAAAAGGATTGTAAAATCGAGGTCCATGATAACAATGGCAATCTCGCCGGCCGACTGCAGCATGCTGTCAAGGATTTCAGCCTCTTCCATCTGTTTCCGGACTATCTGCAGTTGGCGGGCCTGGTGGTCGATGACCTCTTTTAAATGATCGGTATAGCTTGTCCGTAAACCTTTGATTAAATCCGTTTCGGTGAGGATACCCACGCATCGACCGCTGCTGTTGATGACCACCAGGCGGCGAAGCCCTTTTTTCTGAAGAATTCCGGCCGCTTTATGACTGGAAATGTCGGAAAAGATAGTGTGAACCGGTTGGCTCATTACCTGCTGCAGCTGCGTCCCGGGCAGGTGCATTTTTGCCCGGATAAGACGTAGCAGATCCCGTTCGGTAACAATTCCCTCGGGGCGGCCGTCCTGTTCAATCACCAGGGAGCTGATTCGACGGTCATGCATAAGCTTCAAAGCGGTAAAGGCGGATGCAGAAGGCGGCAGACTAAGAACATCACGCATCATGACCTGAGCAACGCTTTTAAACTCCATGAAATATTCAAGGCCGAGATGACGGAGAAAGTCGGTACCGGTAACAATGCCGACAAGATTTCCCCGGGAATCGGTGACGACCAGGTGCCTGATACGATGGGTGAGCAGGAGCTGGTATGCCTCACGATAATCCATGTCTATCCGGGCGGTAAACGGAGGGCTGCTCATGACCTGGTGAAGGGGACGGGAGTAATCAATGTCTCCGTGGATCCTGAGTTGAATGAGGGCGCGTTCCGTAAAAATACCCAGGGGTTTGTTCTTTTTTTCCACCACCAGGGAGCTGATTTTTTTTCGTTCCATTATGCCCAGGGCCTTACTTACCGGAGCTGTCGGCGAAATGGTAATAACCGGTGTGGTCATCACATCCTGCAGGCTGTTCATTGTAATTCCTCGTGGATGCAGGGCAAAGGGATTCCCTTGATATTAATGAATATAGTCAGGATACCTCCGGGGCGAAAGAATGACAAGCATACCGATGAGAAAGCAGGGCGGAAGGAGAGTATTTTTTCTTTGACGGATCTTGTCTTGTCGCCATGTTTGGATATAGTACACGCTTATGGTTATTGGCGGCGTGCTTGGAAAAGGCAACCGTTTACCACGCAACAAATATGATCAAAAGACCCGGACCTTACGGAAGAACTGAAAAACTCAATTCAGGAAAAATATGGAGAGAAAGATGGCCGTGATGGGGAATAATGTAATTCTTGCCGGGGATATAGGTGGGACGAAAACCAATTTAGCTCTGTATCGGGCCGCTTCCTTTCCCGGCAGGCCCATCCGGGAAAGCAGGTATGTCAATAACCGGGCCCGGGATTTTACGAATCTGATCGCCTCATTTCTCGCCGGCGGCAGAGAAAAACCGACTGTTGCCTGTTTCGGAGTGGCAGGACCGATACGGGAGGAAGGTTGGGTGCAGATGACCAATCTGGACTGGCGCATTGACGGAGCGGATCTGGCCCACCGGTTTGATATAAAAAATGTTTTTCTGGTAAATGATCTGGTGGCTACTGCCATGGGCGCTCCCCTGCTCTCACAAAAGGAACTCTACACTGTGAATACAGGTACGCCGGTGAAGGGGAATATCGCGGTTCTTGCCCCGGGTACCGGACTGGGTGAGGCATTTCTTGTACAGGATGATGGTCGGTATGTTGCCGTTGCCTCAGAGGGAGGACATGTGGATTTCGCTCCCCGTGACCGTCGGCAGCTCGAGTTGCTTGCGTTTCTCCGGCACAGGGAAACCCATGTCAGTGTGGAAAAGGTCTGCTCCGGAATCGGCCTGCCGAATATCTATGATTTTCTGGCGACATCTTCCCCGGTCCCGGCGGATTTTGCAGAAAAAGTCGTCGCGGAAAAAGATCCGACGCCACTGATTGTCAAAACAGCGCTGACAGCAGTTAATACCGCAGATATGGATCATATCTGCGTTCGCACCCTTCGGCTTTTTCTTGATATACTGGCCGCTGAGGCAGCCAATGTGTCGCTGAAGATCCTGGCGACCGGAGGAGTTTATATCGGAGGGGGGATACTACCGCGTATTTTGCCGCTTTTCAGGGAGGAACGGTTCATGGAGGTATTTGTCCGGGGTGTCTACAGTAAAATGCTGGCAGAAATACCGCTCTATATCATTCTTAATCCCAAAACGGCCCTGATAGGGGCAGCAGCCTGCGGCATGCAACGCATGCGGAAAATCAAATAACGTATACCGTATTTATTTGTTTTGATGTTTTCTTGCCGCCTCAATACTCTCTAACAGGGACACTATTTTCGGCTTTCCGGGCGCGGCAAACACATCCTGCCATTCCTGGTCCGTTAAATCTTCCCGGAGATATTCTTCAACTTTGAAATAGGGAAACCAGCAATCAAGAATTTTAAAGCAGGGAAGGCCCAGGTTTTCCTGCCGGCAATAGGAAAAATAAATCTCATGCCCGAGGCGTGGGCATCTGATAAGCTGCTTGTCGTCCGGAGGTAATGATGGAAGTTCCATGTTCAGGATTCTCCTTTACTTGTGGTGAACAGTGCAACCTGAATTGAGCGTTTCATTCACCTGCAAATTGAAAAAGATATATGATTACAATGGGTTTCTTTTAAAAGTGTTGCAGGTAAGGTAAAATGAGAAGGCTGGCCCTCCCCGACGAGTTGACCAGTATATTGGAGCGAAATGAAAATCGCTCAATTCAGGTTCAAGTTTTTTCTGAAACCACGGCAACGGCAGAGGACCGACTGCCCGCCGAACCAGTCTCCCCGTATCCCCATATGTTCCGGTTAAGAGAAAGGCTCGTTGTCCGGGGTGTTTCCAGGGTGCGGAACAACCAGCAACTCCCGGGTCATTTTTTTTATGGGGGTCGGGACAGGCTTTCACGTTTTTTCACGAGAGAAAAGACGTCGATAATGTTGACACAAGATGCGTATCAACGCAAGAAAATAGCACCGTCGATCCGGAGTCGTATTGGGTAAAAATTACCCGGTGGCCGGGATACACCGGGTAATTTTTTTACGATCGTGGGCGATGTCTTGTGTCCTGAAAATATTTAAACAAAGTAACTGATTGTTATTTCATTCAAAAAATATTTATTTGTCGGTTGGCACGGAAATGGCTTAAATAAAAGTGAATGACAACATAAAGCAGATGGCAAGAGAGTATAATCTGCTGCCCCATGTTGGCATTTTGTTGTAACATTTCTTCCTTTTCCCCGGCAGGTTCCTCCCCTCCTTTTCCTGCCGGGGTTTTTTTATGCTGCTTTCGGCGGGAAAGGGTTGTCTGCACCTTGACGAAGTTGTCTGCAGGTATAATTGTAACTGATATGATGATTGTGCGAATCCATTCGAAACGGAGCAACTCCCCGGTTGGACAGATCGGGATTTGCCGGGGATGGAATTTTGTACCTGGCCGCCATGAGAGGAGATTCCGCAATCCCTCTGCTGTTATCTGTTGAGAAAAGTATCCCTATTTTTTAATTATTGTTTGGAGAGTGCCATGAACAGACAAGCAAATTCGTTTAACTAT
>CAZURY010000085.1:0-7507 GCA_964623145.1 uncultured Desulfobulbus sp.
CCTTCTGTAATCCGCAAGGCGCGGTTTTTTGAATGCGCCCCTCTTGTTCAAGGAATTATTCCTTTTAATTGTGCCTCCGGAAGAACTGTGCCTTTGTTCTTTGTACTCACTTGCCAACACCCTGCAACGACTTATTGTATAAGCATAAACCCAAAACTTTCTGGTGAAAAAGAAAAAATCAATGCATAAGGAGGCAACAGCATGGCAAAAGTAATCACAGGGATCTATGCAGTCGATACCACCGTTCAAAACGTTGTTGATGATCTTGTTAATATCGGCCTGCCAACGGAGAAGATTCTTGCCGATGAAGAAGAAAAAATGGTGAAGGTAATCGCCGGGGCTTCCATTGAAGCGGAGATTAAAGAGGTACTGAAGCGGCATAAACCAAGCGAAATCAGTGTCCATAATCTGAAGGAAAAGAAGTCGGTCGAGACATTGACTGCAACGTATAAATCCGTAGATACCTTGCAGAATGTTGTTGATGATTTAATTAATATAGGAATGCCGGCAGAAGAAATTTTTGCCGATGAGGAGGGCAAGGCTGTGAAGGTAATTGCCCCCAGGGTGATAGAGGCGGAAATCAAGGAAGTCCTGCACCGGCATGATCCCATCCGTATAGAATGATTTGTCGGCCCGTTTTAAACCTGGCGCAATGAGATTAAAGGGTGGAACAGGAAATATCATCCGAAATATCACAAGATCATGTCGCCATCCCCATCGTGTCAGCGGAAGGCGACATGATCTTGCAGAGCCGGGATGCCTGGTAATTTGTCCGAACATTCATCCTGTTATGGTCCTTCTCTCCCCGGATTATCCATCTGTCCTCCTGGCTGCCCTTTATGGCCTAAAGGCGAAGTCTCCCCATGACTTCGCATCGGCATCTCTTTGATATGAATATCTCTTTGGGGAAAGGGAATACCGATGTCCGCTTCTTTCAGGGCGTCCCAGATGGCAAACATGACTTTGGATTTGATTTTGAGTCGACTGTGCTGATTGTCGAGTTTAGAAAAAAAATCCACCTGGAAGTTCACCGATGAGTTAGCAAATTCAGTCAGGTAAATACCTGGTTTTCGTTCGAGCGAGACCTCGGGGACCATGGAAACAGCCTCAAGGATTACCTCCCTTGCCTTATGCGGGTCGTCCTGGTAACGGACACCAACCTCAAACACGGTGCGTATCAGATTGTCGGACAGGGTCCAGTTCGTCACCGGGTTGCTTATCAGCTCTGCATTCGGAATAATGACATTCTGGTTGTCCCAGGTCGTCAGCACCAGGGAGCGTAAGCCGATTCGGGAAACAATACCCTGGCTGGTCCCCACGGTCACCCAGTCTTCCTCACGAATAGGACGTTCGGCAAGCAGAATCAAGCCGCTGATCAGGTTGTTGGCAATATTTTGCAGACCAAAGCCGATGCCGACACCAAGTGCGCCGGCAAAAATGGTGAGGCTTGTCAGGTTTATACCCAGGGAGTTAAGTGCGACCAGGGCGCCGATAACCAGTACTGCATACTGGGTAAAAACAGACAGGCTGTTGCGAAGCCCGCGATCACGAATGTTGCCATACAGCCATGCATATGTGACGTATCGAACAAGAGACCCAATGTAGAGGAACAGCACGAAGAGAAATATACTGGTCAGGATGTTTGCGAGTGTGATAGCCTGTTGATTTAAATGAAAGAGGGGGTGGTTTAACCAGATTTTCAGGAAGCTGTCGGCTGCAGACCCCCTGCCCCAGCCATAAAGCCAGGCCAGGAACCAGAGAGCAACAAGAAACAGGAGGAGATCAGTCACCCGTTCCAGCGAGGCCATGGGCATGGAAGCAGGCAAATTATGCTCAAGGGCCTTTTTTTCCAGATGTAGTTTTATTGTTTCCAGCAGATCCTTGACCAGGTCACGAACCACAATCCAGGCAATGACCACCAGCAGAAAAAGTGCAAGTTTGCCGGCGACAAACCAGGCGAGATTAATGTATCCCGCCAGGCCGACAATGGCAGCTGATAAAACGGTCAACGGGATGGAAAAACTTGCCAGGGCCACAAGATGCACCCAGAAGCCACCCTTATGTTCAGGATGAATTCCGGCAACCAGTACTGCTCTCAAGTGCAGGAAAAAATAGACAACCGGCAGCAGCAAGAGCATGAACAGCCGGTCAATCACGTCCCGTAGATGTATGGAAAAGATACCGATATTTCCAAGCCCGACCAGGAGGGCGAACAAGGCGCTGAATCCGGAAACCCAAAGTACCATATGGTGTAATTGGGGCTGTCGGCGCTCAAGAGGGACAAGCGGTGAAATAAAGATCCAATAGCTCAGCTTGACGACAACCTGCAGGGCAAAGCCGACAATGGTGAACAAAAGCAAAATCCGGAAAATTGTTGGTTCAATCTGAAAAATCCATCCACTTGTGAGCAAAATGCCTCCGGACAGCAGCCAGAAACGACAGCTGCGAAGCAGAGAAAGACCGATTATTTTTGTCTTGACGGAGAAATGAAGTTCCCGGGCAGCCTCCCCATCCTTGATGATCGGAAGACGTCCCAGGGCCATGGCAAGCAGGAGAAGGATAAAAGACAATCCGGAGATAATAATTTTTTTCCCGGGGGAGGATCGGGTCCAGCCCGAGAACAGTTCGTAGGCGGTTTGGGTAAAAAGCTGCTGCAATCTGGATGGAAGGGTAGAGAATTCGACGAGGACATTTTTCCAGGCCGCCGGCTCGTGGGGCAAAGACTGGCGGGCCGTGAGGCTTTGCCGAACACTTGTACCATAAGCCATTTCAACATGGTTAAGATCCTGCTGGATCTGGGTGTTAAAAGATTGCACCATGCTCAGCAGCGAATTGAACTGTTCAATAAGGTTGGTCAGAATTTTCTTTTCTCTGGTAAAGAGCTCTTCGGAAATATTTTTCAGGGCATATTGCTTTTGCAAAAGCGTCCATTGCTGTTGAAAGACATCCAACCTGCCTGTCGTCAAGCTGATCATCGGTTTTAATTGACCAGCAATCCGTTTGAGGATTTTCATGTCCGCCTGCAGTTTGCCGACAGACAGGTGGGTAATCCCCGTCAGATCCATGCCGTCATGCTCACTTTTCATCGCCTGGACCTGAATCCTGGTTTTTAGAATAGTGAGCGCTTCATTCATGCCCTCAATTTTCTTTTGCAACAGCTCCCGCCGGGAAGGAGTTTGCGGATCGTCTTCTTCGAGTGCCGTCAGCTCCTGTTGCAGGCGGGCGGTCTCTTCCTGGACCTTTTGTTCCTGCTGCTGCAGGCGATGCTGCATGTCTTCAAGGGATTCCTGGTGGCGAATCTGTTGCTGCTGCTGAAATACTGCCTGCATACTTTGCCACCATGATTCGGCAAGATCCGCTTTTTTCTGGAGCAGGCCAAGGTGGGTGGCAAGCAGCTGCGTGTATTCCAGGTCAATGGGCAACAGGGATTTGGCTAACGCTGTCTGCTTTTGCAACTCGGCAAGTCGAGTCTGATTTTTCTGCTTGTCCTTAATGGCGTCTATTTGATGTTGCAGGGTAATAATATCATCCTGCAGGGTCTGCACCTGTTGTTTTTCATTGGCCAGATCAAGGCTTGCCGACTGAACATTAACCTTTGCCGACTCCATGGCCAGCCGGGCCTGTTCAAGAGTTGTTTCCGTAACAGTTGCATTCTGGAGCAGGGCCAGTTTCCGGTCACGTTTTTTTTTCCGCTCCCTTACCTCAGCGGTTAATTCTTCAACAGTTTTTCGTTCCGAGTCAAGATTCTTGCGGCGGGCATCAAGCCGGTCGGCGCTGATGGTGAGAATTTCATGTTCTGCCGGGCCGGCCTTATCCGGTAAAGCCGCACCAACAGGGGGCGTTGCCTGCAGAAAAAGAAGGAGAAGAAAAAGTATCCGCCATCGAGTCATCATATACTTTGTTAACCGGTTTCGGGGTGCCTCGAAAAATTCACTGTTTCGCTGTCTGCACAGTCTGTTTGTGTTCAAGGAACAGCAAAACATAAAAGTGCAGCATATTTGAGATATGTGAGACTTTGTTTGTTCGCTATGATCCGGAAATCAGGCAAAACAACAATTTTAAAGGTGGCCCTTAGTTTTCAGGATAAGAAAGGGAACAGTTGCAGTAATTCCCCGGCAAGAAGCAGAATCATCCAGACAATGGCCGCCATCGGGATAATACAGAGACGAGGCATAGACGATCCGTCAGATTTGCTGCCAACTCCTGCCCTTCTATTCAATTGGTAAGAACGGGTACCACATTGTCAAGCAACGGTGCAAAAAGAATTCCAGGTATCTTTATAAGCCAATTTTCCATTAATCAGAGAAAATATGGTTTGCCGACCATGATAGGTAGCTTGATTTATAGATAAAAAAGACACTGGTCCGATTGATTGCCTCAATTTCCCGTAAGAGTATCTACTTCCCTGTTTTAGGGCGGAATTAACTATCCCTCCAGTGATTCGTTCAATCGAACAACAATTCGGAGATTCTGCGAATAGAACTGTCCCCCAGTGATTTTCGGCGTATGACCATTATTATTTTTCAGGAATTTGGTATGTAATTTGCTTCTGTAAGCCCGTAGGTGAACAACGGTGCCACATCGTATGCTTAAGTGCGCTACATAAGGGGATTTTAGATATGAACATTGTATTAGCAACATCTGTGATGGTTGCCGCGCATGCTTTTTCCGGTGGAAAAAGTGGCATACATATGACAGCCATGCCGAATCCTGTTTTACCGGGCCAGTCGGTATCCATCACCTGTGAAGCTACCGGTCAGTGGGAGACTGGTCTCAGTCAGGTCGTAATTACAATTACGAATCCGAAACAGGTGGTAACTGTTGAAAAAGCAGCGATGAATCGAAATGGCCTGAGCGCCACGTATAACTACAGTGTGCCTGTCCAGGCAGTCGACGGCACCTGGATGTATACATGTGATTTGAGCGACGGCAAGCACACTCAGACCGGCACGGCAGGCTTCACCGTTGCGGCAGGCGGAGGCGATAACGGCGGCTTAGAAGTTCATCAATCCATAATGTCCTATGATGGACCGGCAACCTGCATAGCCTGTCACCGGGTGGAGGCGGAAGAGATGCTCAACAGTCTCCATATGCAGTGGAGCGGCCCGACACCCGATCTGACCAATGGGAATGGAGAGCATCTGGGTAAGGGGGCAAAGGGTATCAACACCTTCTGTACCTATGCCCTGTCATCAAAGGGCGCCTGCTTCAGCTGTCACGTGCGGGCGGACGGCAATGCGCCCCATCCGCCGGATATCAACGATGTCGATTGCCTGATGTGCCATAATGATGCCTATCAGAGAAAATTCGTCACTGATCCGAACAATACGGAGACGGTAACCAATGTTCTTGGAGGAACAAAGACATACGTCTTTGGTAAGGTTGATGCTCAGGGCAATTATACCAGTGTGCCGGATTTTTCTAAAATGGCAGCAGGCACCACCATGGTTGGCCTGGCCAGATCAGTGCATCTGCCGACCAGAAAATCCTGTCTGCGCTGCCATGCGAAAGCCGGAGGCGCGGATTGGACAAAACGTGGAGATATGGGACTCAGTACTGCCGATCCGACGGTGGATGAGGATGTGCATATGTCGCCAAATGGCGCCGATCTCAGCTGCACCGCCTGTCACAGTACCCTGGGCGGCCACAAGGTAGGAGGCCGAGGCATTGACCTGCGTATTACCGAGGCCTCTGCACCCACCTGTCAGGCCTGTCATACTTCGTCGCCACATGGCGACAAGGTTTTGAATCGGCATGCACAGGGTCAGGTGAGCTGCCAGGTCTGCCACATCCGGACTTTTGCTAAGGGCGGGGCAACTGAAATGTCCAGGGATTGGGAAGTTCCGCATTGGAATAGTGCATTCTGTTCCGGGCAGGGCGGTTTTGTCGGTGAAGAGGTCAAGAAGAGTAATGTTACGCCTGAATACGTCTGGTTTGACGGCACCTCTTCTGTCTATAATATTGGAGAAACAATCAGTCCGGACAGCCAGGGTATCTATCACCTGGCCAGGGCCAATGGCCGCGCCTTTGACAGCAAATCCAAAATTGTTCCCATTAAGCGACACTTTTCCACCATGGCCCTGCATGAAAGCGGCAGGATGGTGCCCCCTTCAATCATGTGGATGTTTATGACCGGTGATTTTGATCTCGCTGTACAGAAAGGTATGGAGGAACAGGGGATGAGCGGCAGCTATTCCATTGTTGATGCCGATACCGAGATGTTGATAACCCATGGGGTGGACCCCAAAGATAAAGCGCCTTCCTGCGGTGAATGTCATGACTTTTCCGGCAACACGCCGGATGGTACGGGCATGGTTCCATTTACCAGGCTTGGCTACCATGAGATGCCGGCCAAGGTGGAATCCTGCACCCTCTGTCATGAGGCGAAAAGTCTCTCCTGGAAAAAAACTCACGAAAAACATACCGGTTCCGGGGACAAGGCAATGGCATGTATCAATTGCCACACCGGCGAACCGACCGGTCTGGTGGAAGCGGAGAGCCGGTTGTGCAGCCGCTGTCATGAACGAGAATCATGGGAGGGGCGGGAAAGCCATAAAAAACATGTCAAAAAAGGATTGAAGTGCGCAACCTGCCATAGGTTCTGATGTTGCTTGTCATCCGTTCAATAAATAGGCAATGCTCTGGTTGTTATGGAAGAATGGCCGGAGAGTACACTATTATTTTAACAGGGGAGGAGGTCTTTATGGACTAATAACAGCTGTGAGAATGCAAGGTATTGGACTTTTAAACAAAAAAATGAAGGAGCATGTATGAAACGAGGACCAGTAATTTTTTTTGTTCTGCTGTCGTTTCTTCTTCTGTTTACGGGAGGAAGTTTTGCCGATGATAAAGGCAATGGTGGCGGAACTCTGAGAATCAGCAAGGCCGAGTGGGATCAGGCCAAGCAGAAACTCAAGGTGCAGGCCACCGAAGGAAACGGCGGCCGGACGTTGACCGCTCACTACGGCGGTACAGATTATCCGATGACATACAAGCAGGATAAAAATCGTTATGAACTTAAACTGGAGCCTGCCTGTTACGCGCAGATTCTAACCGTTGATTCAAGTTCCGGGGCGTCGGCTGCAAAAAGCGTCAAAGTCAAGAACGGCAATGGAGAAGGTTTTGCCTGCTCGGATAACGGCGGCGGCTCCGGCGGCGGATCAGGTAGTGGTGGAAACGGCACCCCCTCCAGGGATATCGTTGTTATTGCCACCAATGATCTTGGCATGCACTGTACCTGTCCCACGGCCGAGACCTTTGTTGTTCTGCCCCCGTTTAACACCCTGCGGGCACAGGTCTTTGAAAGAAAGGGAGAAAATCCCGATGTGCTTTCCGATCCCAGCGATATCCGGGTCGAGTATCGTATCGTTGAGAACACCGATGAGAGTCTGAAAAATGATCCCTATTTTAAGGGATGGATCGAATTTGGTCCCAAGCTCTTTCCCGGTAAGGAATTTCTGGGAAATGACGGTCGCATCCATGGCCTGACCGGGGCAACCTTGAGTGG
>CAZURY010000086.1:0-7476 GCA_964623145.1 uncultured Desulfobulbus sp.
CCGGTGAGAGGACTGGCGGCATAAGGATATGAATACCATGTCGCAATGCGGTTATTTCGCCTGGTTAACTGAATTCGGAGGGAGATTGGTGGGGGAGTTTTCTGACATTATTCCAAAAGTTGTTGACGCCACGCTGGAGATTTTCACCGGCATGGTTATGATGGATGTCAATCAGGAGGGGGAACCTTTAACGGAACTGGGAATCATAAAAGATTCTATTACCGGTATGGTCGGCCTTGCCGGTACGCATAAGGGAATGCTTGCCGTTCATTTCCCCAACTCCCTCGCTCTTGCCATCACGAGCAGTTTTCTTGGCATGGATGTTGAAGAGGTCAATGAAGATGTTCAGGATGCTGTTGGTGAAATTGCCAACATGATTGGTGGAAATGTGAAGACCATACTGACTGATAAAGGTTATGATATTCAACTCTCCCTACCCTCCACCATTTCCGGAGAAGAGTATACCTTTTTAGCCGATGATGACCTGCAGCAGGTGGTCATACCATTCAGCGCGCCGGTTGGCAGATTTTATGTTGAACTGGAACTGGAAGCATAGCGCTTTGAGAGATTACCTTTTCCTGGTCCCGGAAATATGAAGAAAAGGAACTGTTTATTGCTGCATCCACCTGGGGCAACCAGGTCGCCTCACATGGGCGCGCTATCGGCGTCTGAGCTTACCCGGAGTCTCGCACAGGTAAGAGCAGCGAAGCGGAGACTCCGGATGGGGTGAAACGCTCAATTTAGGCAACAGTTACATGTCGAAGCAGGTGCGGTTTTTCACCCACTTGAAATTATGAATAAATAATAAAAAAACAAAGAACGTGCCTCCCCTTGAACGTTACATAACAGAAGCCACCCTGGAAGTTTTTGCAACCATGGTCTTTATTGACATCACTCCTAAAGAGCCATTGAAAGGAATGGATGATGCCATTGATTCCAATCTGACAAGTATGATCGGACTTGCCGGAGATTTGCAGGGAGTTCTGGCCGTCCATTGTCCGGAGGCCGCTGCTTTGGGAATAACGGGCGCCATGCTGGGAATGAACATTGAAAAAATTGATGATGATGTCAGGGACGCCATCGGTGAGATAGCCAATATGGTCGCCGGCGGATTGAAAACCGCTCTGGCCGACAATCACCTGACCACCGAACTGGCAATTCCGACAACGGTTCTTGGCAGGGCGGTGCGAACATCGGGACAGGCCGGCGTATCGAGATTTATTCTCCCCTTTGCCACCCCGGTCGGGGATTTTGGTGTTGAACTGAAATACGTTCTTCATTAAAGGTTCTCCGATAGAGCAATACCCTTTTTTGTTTTGTTCTACTTTTTCTATCACTGCAGAGGTAAAGACTTTGAGGTTAAGTACTGAGAGTTAAGTACCGATAGAAAAGAAGGCGGTGGCAGGTTCGCAATGAGCGGGTAAAACTATCCAGATCTGTTGAACGTATGTTTTGGTTTCCACAATGGGAAAAAGTGGGTTCTTGTTGTCAACCGGCACCCTCGTTTCCGCCTTGAAATAAGACCATAATTCGGAGCGGTATTCGGATAATTATTTTCCGCAATTTTAAAATCGCAGCGATTTTTTACCCTATCACCTGATCTTCCATGACAAAAAAACAGGAACGTCTCGATAAAATAATGGCTGCCTGCCGTGAGCGGATGCAGGAAGAGGTATCAGCTCTGCTAGGCAAGGCCATTACCTTTGCAGAACCGGAGACAAAGGTTCTTTCCAAGGAGGATTTTTTTTCAGAGCCTGCCGGAAAATCGGTTCTTGCCCATGTGCAGCTCGAGGGAGATGTCGAGGGCCAGGGCTGTCTGCTTGTTCCTGTTCGGGATGCCATCCGCATCGGCGGCACCCTGATTATGTTGCCCGATTCCGAGCTTGAGAGTGTTATCAGCGAGGAAGAATACACAGAGGAACTTGAAGACTCGTATGGTGAGATTGCCAATATTATCTGTGGATCCCTGACTACGACCTTTGAGGAGCAGTATCCCAAAAGCTTTCGACTTGTCAGGACCGAGCAGGAAGTCATCCTTCCGGTCAAGGTTGACATCGAATCCGATGAGCCTGTTCCCGATGGCATGTATTACCTTATGACCACGGCAATGGCTTTGGAAGATGCAGAGATGGGAAAGATGCAGCTGCTGCTGCCGGCGGCAAGTTTTGGTCTGGTTGAGGAACCTCAACAAGCAGGTGAGCCGGAAGCTGGACAGGCAGCGGTTAACAATGCAAATGTTGATACCGAAACAGAGACATCAGGGAACGGGCAGCCGGAGGTTATAGAGCGCTCACCAGCGGCGGCAGCGGAGCAACCACAATCCATTGATCGAGCAAAGGCGGAGGATCAAACGGATGCGCCATCGCCGGCGGCGGTGAAGAAAAAGAGCATTGATGTAGAAAAACAGAAAGAACGAATTGATCAGCTGCTGGCAAACTGCCTGGACAAAGTCGGCGAGGAAGTCGGCGCTCTGCTCGGGGGTACCCTCAAGGTAATCGCAGAAGAGAATGCAGTTCTTGATAAGGAAGCGTTGCTGGAGCAGGCGGGTGGTAAACAGGTCATGGCCCGGATGGATGTCCGGGGTGAAGGTGAGGGTGAGTCGTATCTTTTTGTTTCATTAAAAGATGCGATCTTTTTGGGCGGTACGCTTATCATGCTGCCCGACGCTGAATTGGAAGAAGTTGTTCGTAATGAAGAATTTGGTGAAGATGCAGAGGATGCTTACGGAGAAATCGCCAATATCATTGCCGGAGTATATACCTCGGTCTTTGAAGAGCAGTACCGAAAAACGCTTGGATTTGTCAAAACCGGCCTTGAAACCGTTATTCCAATTAAAATTGATCCGGATTCCGATGATGTAATACCTCGGGGCATCTATTATCTCAATAGCGGCACGATTCATTACAATGACCAGGAGCTTGGACGCCTGCAGATGGCTTTTCCGGCAGCACTTTTTGAGCTTGAAGCACTTGCTGTCGGTGACATTGAGGAAGAACCGGACATAGAGGAATCGACTGCTGCTACCCAGGGCAGTCCCGAGGCTCAAAGCAACTCTACGGCCCAACCACTTCGTCAGGCTGCAACGTCCCCGGGGGGAGGGCCTGCCAACAGTAGAACTGAGGCAGCCGGTGGAACAGGGGGGACCGATATTTTGCTTTTTACCGATGATGACGCCGAGGCGGGCGCCATTGTCGACATTCTTGCTGACCAGGGGTATGCTTCACGTCTTCTACATTATCGGGATGCGGTAACCGATTACCTCTCCCCGGCCGTCAGCCTTGTATTCCTGGTCATGCAGGAAGTCAATGAACAGGGGTTTGGTATGGCCATTAAACTCAGCAGTTCCGGCCTGCAGGCGCCTCTGGTGATGGCAGGTCCGGCCTGGACAAGAACGACAGTCCTGAAGGCGGTAAAATATGGAGCAACGGATATTCTGATAACGCCGGCATCGGTTGAAGATGTCGTGGAAAAACTCAAGAATAATCTGGTGAAAAAAGCGGCGTAAAAAAATCTCCCTTCCTGTCATAAAACAAGAAAATGAACATTATAGTTTATTCTGCGGTTCGAAATTCTGCAGTTCGAAATTCGATGTTATATTGGGTTGCGGGTGAAAGCGGCTTCAGTCATCCCAATGCAGTTCTTTTTTCTTTATTTTTTCCAGAAGGGTGGTGCGCTTGAGGTTGAGCAGGCGGGCAGCTTCTTTTTTGTTCCCGGATGTTGCCTGCAAAGCCTTTATGATCAGCTGGGTTTCGAATTCGTTGACCAGCCCTTTGAAGTCGACCCCGTTGTCATCCCATATCTTTCCGGCTCCCGATGTGTTATTGGAAAACAGCAGTAGTTGTTCGGGAACCGATACATCGGCCGACGAAGTCGATTGCGTCTCATCAAAAGATGCCGATAGAGACTCGCCACGATATTTTTCCGGCAGGTCGTTAAAATGAATTTCTTTGCCGCCATGCAGGATGGACATGTGCTGGATGAGGTTCTCCAGTTCGCGGATGTTACCTTTCCAGGAATAGGAGCGCAAGGCCTGCATGGCCGCAAGATCAAATCCGGTGACCATCTTCTTACCCTGGTTGCCGCCGGTTTGGATAAAATGATCGATCAGGTGGGGGATATCTTCATTGCGATTTCGCAGGGGCGGGATGTTGACGGGGATAACACATAGCCGATAATACAGATCTTCCCGGAATCGTCCTTCCTCTACCATCTGTTCAAGATTACGGTGCGTGGCGGCGATAACCCGCACGTCTACCGGTATGGGTTTAAGGCCGCCCACCGGCTCAAATTCGCGTTCCTGGAGAACACGCAACAGTTTAGCCTGGAGAGCGGGCTTCATATCACCGATTTCATCGAGAAACAGGGAACCGCCATCCGCATATTCAATCCGACCTATTTTAGCGCTGGTTGCACCGGTGAAAGCACCTTTGCTGTACCCGAACAGTTCACTTTCCAGAAGATCTTCAGGTATGGCTGCACAGTTGATCGGAACAAAATTTTTTCCCTTTCGCGGACTGTGCCGATGAATGGCTTTGGCTACCAGTTCCTTGCCGGTTCCCGATTCTCCCTGGATAAGAACAGTGCTTGAGTCGTCCTGGGCCAGTTTGCCGATGAGATCAAAAAGCTGCTGCATAGCCTTGCAGCGTCCGATGATTCCGTGAAATGATGCTTGCTTCTGCATAAGTTTTATGCGGGCAGTTGATCGGCAAGTTTGCTGGATGTGCGGCGCATGTTCAGGCTGAGAAGCCGCATGATTTTTTTCAAAAGAGTGATGCCGACAGCGGGGTGCCGTTTGGTTAGAAGATCAAAGCCCTTTTTGGTCAGGATGAGAACAATGGTTGGCTGCCGGGCAATGACCGAGGCCGACCGGGGTGATTTGTCAATAATGGACATTTCGCCAATGGTACTTCCTTTACCCAGACGGGCAATGGTCCGATAATCACCCTGATTGGTCTTTTTCAAGACCTCAAGGAGGCCCCGGACCACAAAGCACATGTAGTCGCCCTGGTCGCCTTCGGTAAACAGATACTCGCCACGCATGACTTCGGAATAGTTCATGTGGCGGGCAAGGATGTCCAGGTCTTCACTCTTAAAGGCATCAAACAGGGCCAGGGTCAGCATGAAGTCACGGGTTTTCTCTTCGTGCTCATTGAGTTCCCTGTGCGGATCGGCAGCTTTCATTGCAGGTAGAGGTGATTAAAGGGGGGTAGGTTTTGTCTGTTATTTATGATTAAACGCTCAATTTAGGTTCTACTTCTTTCGGGTATCTTTCATCTTGAAAAAACTCTATCATAAAAATAGTGTGGATAACAAGGGACATTCATTTTTTGTGTCATTTTATTGACGATTTTTCCGTCTAAGTGTCGATATTTTGTTCGGCACGGAGGAGATAGGAGTGTGATTGATGAAGATCAGGATTGCCGGCATGTTTGTTGCCGTTGTATTCTGGGTGAGTCCGGCGTTTGCCTGGCAGGGATATGTGGTAAAAGTCCTGGACGGAGATTCGATACGGGTCAAACGGGCCGGCAAAGTGTATGAGATACGACTTTATGGGATTGATACTCCTGAGTATAAACAACCATTTGGTAAAAAAGCAGGCCGGTTGACCAGGAGAATGCTTTTACATAAAAATGTGGTTGTGCAACCTGTGGATGTGGATCATTATGGCAGGATTGTCGCCCTGGTTTCAAGAAATGGTCGGCTTGTCAATCAAGAGTTAGTCCGACAGGGCGCGGCATGGCTTTATCCCAGATACTGCACGCGACAACCCCTTTGTGGTGAACTTCGAAAAGAAGAGCGACAGGCAAGGGAACAACACCTTGGCCTGTGGGCCGGAAGCAATCCCCTGTCTCCAAGTCAGTGGAAACGGCTCAATAAAAAGTCATCTGGACGGCATCGTCTCCATTTCAGGCGTCACCGGCAACACTGATTCCTCAACCGGCGGCAGGCTGATCCTTGGGGGAGTTCGGGTTAGTGGCGGAGTTTGTCTGTTTTCCCGGCCATCGGCCCAGGGATCATGCCGGTAACCAAGTTTTTGCCAGTTAAAAAGAGCGGAGGAACCATGGCAGTCCATGCAGTCAAGGGCCTGGTCAGCCGATTTTACTCCATGGTTGATCCGGCGCAAGGCAATCGTGGTCACTGTTGCCGATTCTCCACTGTACGGCAGGCGGATAGCCTGCATTCCGGCAGCCACTGCAGCAGCCAGAGTACCATTTTTCCAGAAAGGAGCCTGCATGCCGGATAGAAGAGGGGAGAGGAGATAGTGAAACTTTCTATCCTGGAGTTGGGTCCCGTACTCGATTGAA
This sequence comes from uncultured Desulfobulbus sp., assembly GCA_964623145.1. Lineage (GTDB taxonomy): Bacteria > Desulfobacterota > Desulfobulbia > Desulfobulbales > Desulfobulbaceae > DRLX01. The sequence goes on from CAZURY010000086.1 coordinate 6,306, forward strand.
AAAGGCATGATCTTTGATGTCGGCGACCTGGGGCCCGGTCCCTGGAGTAGAGTGGTTTTTCCTGGTTTTGCCCGGTCCCCGCGTGTATAGAGTGTGTCTGATCCATCATCCCATAGATACACTGGTCTGATCTTCGCGCCCAGGAGAAAGCCGACGTCGGCAAGGGGAGCACGGTCATCTCCGATAAGTTGGTACTCGCTGTTTCCCAGATACCAGTTCCAGCTGATAACCCTGGGTTGGTTATCCCCGTACAGAGGTATGTGACAGCTTTGGCAGGCAATCAGCAGGGCGTGCCGGTTCAGCCTGGCAAGCGTATGCGGCTTTTGCCCATGACAGCTCGCACATCCACTCGCCTGAGGTTGCTCCGGATTGACAGCCATTGTCCTGCTCATTACATGATGGCCACCACTCGAATGACATTGCTGGCAGGTGAATCCATAACACTGCAGGTGAACATCGCCTGCGCCGATGTTTTTTTTACCAGCCGGAGTGAGACCGCACTGCTGTTCATGGCAGGTCCTGCAGTTGCGGACTGATGGCCTGCCTGCCTGCCGGGCAATGGAAACCAGCCTGGAGAATTGAACTCCCGGTGTGTAAAGGCCTGTGGTGTCATGACAGACCAGACAGTTGATAAAGTTCAAGGATTTATCATTCGCGAGTGAGCTTCCCGGCAGGGAGCTGATATGGCATCGGTGACAGGCCTGTGGATTGTTGCCGGGAGCAATTGCAAATCTTGACAGGTCGTTGTCTTTGCTGGAGAGGACGATTGCTCCATTGATGGTTCGTTTGCGCTGCCAGGTCCAGTGAATACTTTTCCGCAAATCCTCCGCCTGCTGCTCATGGCATTTTATACACTGGTTGTTGGCTTCGGCAAGTGAGGTAAAAGGCCCTTTTATTGTCAGGTGGGCCCGCGCAGCCTGTGCAGAAACAGGTTGGCAACCGATCAGGAGTAGACAAAGCAGAATGAACCGGTATGGCTGGACCAGATTATCAGGATACAGCCTTGACGAAGTATGAAAATAGCCTGATACAACATCACTTCGTGTGCCATTTTTAGATAACAAGGAGGGAAAAAATCGTTTCATCGAAGCCATGGAGTTTTTTTATTAACCAGTACGGCTGCACCAGGTTGGTCAGCCGCAATAATGATGAACTCGTAAAAAGTAAAAAA
>CAZURY010000087.1:0-7420 GCA_964623145.1 uncultured Desulfobulbus sp.
AACAAGAAAGGCCCTGCACCGAAAGTGCAGGGCCTGTTTGTATTCAGTAAATGAGGATTATTGACCGGTTTGGGACGACATGTTCTCCTTGCGAAGTTTGCTCAGGGTACCAAGGTAGATTCGCTCGGAAAGGTCGTCAATAATGATCGTCAGCGCCCTGTTTTCTGCAGCGCTGCTCAGTGTTCTGGATGGATAATCTTCAGTCCACAATTCGTTGGGAACCTCCCAGAGTACCTTCCCTGTTTTCAGATCTTTTAAAATGTAGCGCACCCCGAGTTTGATTTTAACATCCGTGGTCACGGTGTCCCCGCCCCAGGAAATACTGGGCAGATCTATGGAAACGATTTCACCGGCCAGTATTAAATCCGCTTTTTCTTTGTTCTTGGTCAGGATAACTGCTTCTGATTGCTGAAACCAGCCGGACAGGGATTTATAGAGGGTGATGTCGATACCGAGTTTATTGGTTCTGTTTTTCCATTCAGGCATGTAAATGGTTCTTGTCGGGCCATCATAAACACTGGGAAAGTAATACCCGCATCCTCCGAGAAGAAGAAGCATAGAGGAAAGCAGGACAAGGACGGAAACAATTTTTTTCACAGGGTGACTCTCCATGCATGAATTAACCATAAACCAGTTCTCTCTGAATGCGCGTACTCCTACGCATTCTCAAACAACAATATTAACCAGTTTCCCTTTTACCACAATAATTTTTTTTGGCTTTTTCCCTTTAAGGAACTTACCAATCCGTTCATCGGTAAGGGCAAGTTCTTCCATTTGCCGGTTATCAATGTCTGCCGCAGTCTGAATACGGGAACGAACCTTACCGTTAACCTGAATAACCATTGTAATTTTTTCTTCACGGGCAGCTTCGGCATCAAATTCAGGCCAGGGTGTTTTATCAATAACGGTTTCGTGACCGGTGAGCTCCCACATCTCTTCGCAAAAATGGGGGACCATGGGAAAAAGAAGCAGCATGCAGGTTTCCAGGCTGAACTTTAAAACAGATGGTGATATGGAAGTCTTGGAATCTGCTGAAGTTTCCGTATTGATAAGATTCACCAGCTCCATGACAGCGGAAATCGCTGTATTGAAATGGAAATTGTTTTCTATGGAATCGGTGACCCGACCAATAGTCTGGTGTGTTTTTCTGTAAAGATCGCTGTTTTTTGTATTCAGTTTTGAAATGTCGCCGTCCATATCGGATGAAAAACAGGATAGATTGCCGGTGATGAGCCTGTATACCCGGTTAAGAAACCGGGAAGAGCCGTCCACACCTTGAGCATTCCATTCCAGATCCCGCTCAGGCGGCGCTGCAAACAGGGAGAACAGCCTGGTGGTGTCGGCGCCGTATTTATCAATAAGCTCACTGGGATCCACCACGTTCCCCTTGGATTTTGACATTTTTGCCCCGTCTTTAATCACCATACCCTGGGTAAGCAGGTTGCGAAAGGGTTCATCAATATCAACATACCCGAGATCACGGAGTATTCTGGTGAAAAAACGTGAGTAAAGCAAGTGGAGAATGGCATGCTCCACCCCGCCGATATATTGATCAACCGGCAGCCAGTAGCGTGCCGCTTTGCCATCCAGTGGAGCTTTTTCATTGCGGGGGCTTGTATAGCGGGCAAAATACCAGGAAGATTCAACAAAGGTATCCATGGTGTCGGTTTCCCTGCGCGCCGTACAGCCGCACTTGGGGCAGGTGGTGGCAATAAAGTCCTCCTGCTGGTGCAGTGGTGCATGCGGGCCATCAGGATCGTCGGCGCCCGGGAGGATTACCGGAAGTTGCTCTTCCGGAACCCCCTGTATTCCACATTTGTCACAGTAGATAATCGGAATCGGAGCGCCCCAGTAGCGTTGTCTTGAAATGCCCCAGTCCCGGAGTCGGTATGTTACATGCGATCTGCCGAACCCCTGTTGGGCGGCATAATCAATGATTGCTTTTTTGGCACGTTCGGAATCCATGCCGGTAAAATCACCGGAGTCGGTAAGGATTCCGGATTCTTCCGATGCTTCCTGCATTGTTTCCGCCTGCAGGCTGATTCCCTCGGGTAGCACCACCGGCCTGATGGGCAGATTATATTTGCGGGCAAACTCAAAGTCGCGCTGGTCATGGGCGGGAACAGCCATGACCGCTCCGGTTCCGTATTCCATGAGGACAAAATTAGCAACATAGATTGGTATCCGGTCGCCGGTAAAGGGATTGATGCAATAAGCGCCGGTGAAAACACCATGCTTTTCAGGCTCCTGGTCAACAGTGGTTCGTTGTTTTTCTACAAGGGTCTGTTCGATAAAAGTACGGACTTCATTTTCCTGCTCTTTTCCACGTATGAGTGCGTCAATGAGTGGATGTTCAACAGCCAGTGACATGAAGGTAACACCGAAAATTGTATCAGGCCTGGTTGTGAAAATAGTGATTTTTTCGTTACTTTCCTCAACCGGAAAATCACAGGCCATGCCCTGGCTTTTTCCTATCCAGTTGCGTTGCATGGTCACAACTTTTTCAGGCCATCCCGAGAGGGTGTCAAGACCCTGCAGGAGTTCTTCGGCATAGTCGGTAATTTTAAAAAACCAGCCATGCATGGTCCTGGGTTGTACCGGTTGATCACATCGCCAGCAGGCCCCTTCAATGACCTGTTCTCTGGCCAGGACGGTTTTACAGTCAGCGCACCAGTTGACGGTTGTCTCCTTACGGTAAACAAGCCCCTTGGCAAGCATCTGTAAAAAGATCAGCTGTTCCCATCGATAATATTTGGGATTGCAGGTAGCGATTTCCCGGTCCCAATCATAACTGAGCCCCATGGCCTTCAGCTGGTCACGCATGTAATCAATGTTGTCATAGGTCCATGCGGCAGGATGAACACCTCTTTTCATGGCGGCATTTTCAGCAGGCAGGCCAAAGGCATCCCAGCCCATGGGATGAATAACATTGAATCCGCGCATTCGTTTGTAACGGGCAATAACATCACCGATGGAATAATTGCGTACATGCCCCATGTGTATGCGGCCGGAAGGGTAGGGGAACATTTCCAGCACATAATATTTTTTTTTGTTCGGATCTTCTGAAACCTTGTAAGGCTTTTCCTGCTGCCAGCGTTGCTGCCATTTTGTCTCAATGGCCTTGAAGTCATATCTGTTGTTCATGGTGTTTTGCACAAGCGATGGAAGGTAATGTATAGGGGGCAAGTTCGTCTATTAACAAAAATAAAAACGGTATCAGGTTGTACGTATTATAAAGACAATATACTGAAAGATGCCTTTCACCCCTGGTAATTTTTTTGCACCCTTTACTGTATGTCAGGGGGCGCCTGCATGGGAGTATAGTTCTCAAAGGTTGTGATATCGGCACGGAATGTAAGTTTTACTGTGCCTGTTGGCCCATTCCTCTGCTTGCCGACAATTATTTCAGCCAGACCACGATTGGGGTTATCCTCTGCCTTGTTATAGACTTCATCTCTATAAATAAATGTTATTACGTCGGCATCCTGCTCTATGGCGCCTGATTCCCGCAGGTCGGAGAGCTGGGGCCTTTTGTCGGTTCGGCTTTCAAGGCTGCGGTTCAACTGAGAAAGTGCAATCACGGGAACTTCAAGCTCTTTGGCCATGGCCTTTAAGGATCGGGAGATATCTGAAATCTCTTGCGCTCTATTCTCTGTTCTCGAACGACCCTGCATGAGCTGCAGGTAATCAACAACAACCAGGCCAAGATCATGTTCCGATTTGAGTCGTCTGGCCTTGGCACGCATTTCAAGGACGCCGATTCCGGCGGTATCGTCAATAAAAATGGGTGATTCCGTCAGCATGCCCGTTGCTCTGGTCAGGTCAGGCCAGTCCTTTTCAATCAGCCGCCCCGTACGGATTCGTTGTGAGTCTATACGACCAATGGAGCAAAGCATTCGCAGGGCAAGCTGTTCAACGGACATCTCAAGGCTGAAAACAGCCACAGGGATACGATCGGCAACCGCCACATGCTGAACAATGTTCATGGCAAGGGCTGTCTTTCCCATGGAAGGCCGACCTGCAACAATTATGAGATCTGCAGGCTGGAGGCCGGCGGTCATTCTATCAAGTTCAGTATATCCGGTGGCAATTCCGGTAATTTGTTCCTGCCTGTCAAAGAGTCGCGTAATCCGGTCAAAAGCTTTCGGCACCACATCGGACATAGCCTGAAAGCCTTGTTTTTTCTTTGATTGTGCGATTTCAAAGATGGTTTTTTCGGCTTCATCGACAAGAGCGTCAATATCATCCTGGTCTTCATAACAACGGGCTGCGACCTCCGAGCTGGTCTGGATAAGCTGGCGCAGGATGGATTTTTTCCGTATTAATTCGGCATGATGAACAAGAGGGCCGGAAAATGGTATAAGATCGGTGAGCGAGGCAAGATAGGCGGCGCCGCCAACTCTTTCAAGTTTGTTCGTGCTGCCAAGTAGATCGGTAACGGTAATCAGGTCGTGGGGTTCTCTTCGCTCAAAAAGATCAAGCATGGCCCGGAAGATGGTTTTATGGGCGTCCTTGTAAAAGTCCTCAGGGGAAAGAATCTCAGCAACTTTAAGTATGGATTGTTCCTGCAGCAGGATGGTACCGAGCACTGCCTGCTCGGCATCAATATTCTGCGGTGGTAATATACCTGTGATGCCCGGTGCCGTTGGGTCTGTTTGCTGTTGTTGCATGGTGCGTCAGCATACAATGAATGGGGTGGAATGAAAAGAACTATGACCGGTAAAAACGGATTTCGTTTACCGGGGCAACAGTGAGAAAAAACAGAAAATGCCGCCTGATTCCATAAGGAGTTGTCCAACTTATTTCCGGACAACTCCTAAGCAGGCAGCATTGATGTACAGCAGTTATGGGCCACGTTTTTCAGGTGAAGATCATCGGGGCCCAATAATATGTTTTTTATCTTATATTTTACTCCGTCTCCTTGCCCTCGGGAACAACCTGAACCGTAAGCGTGGAGACAACCTGATATCCGACTTTGACACTGACGACGGTTTCTCCGATACTCTTAATGGGTTCGGCAAGGAGTATTGAACGACGGTCGATGGCAATGCCGACATTTTTAAGTTCTTCAGCAATGTCCTTGCTGCCGACGGAACCAAAAAGTCTGTCCTCGTCACCAACTTTGCGACTGAGGGTTATCGTCGTTTTTTCAAGTTTGGAGGCGAGTTGCTCGGCGCTTTTCTGTTCAGCCTCCCGGCGGCTTGCTATTGCCTGCTGTTCCTGTTTCAACCTGGTCAGAGAAGCCTTGTTCACCGGAACGGCTTTTTGCTGAGGAATCAGATAATTCCTTGCATAGCCTGGTTTAACATTGACAATATCACCTTCCATTCCCAATGTATCAATGGTCTCTTTCAATATAACTTCCATGGATATATCCTCATGTTGTGTTCAAAATCGGGGTTGCCGATTTGTCCAAAGGTCGACTTCGAATTTCGTGGTTTTTAGTCGATTTTCATTCTTTAGGGTCTGTTATTTCATAACAGACCCTTCTTGCAGCTGTGACAATAATCCTGGTCCATTCATGCTGCTTTTTATCATTCACTGGATGTATAGAAATCGTATGCGTACTATGTACTATTTCAGTGGGAAAACAAATCAGCTGTTTTCCGGATCAGGCGTATCAAGATCGCCAAATCCCGGCCGAAGATTGAGCCAGATATCAGCAACGCCAAGTAGAGACAGGAGTATCAGGCCATAGCTTTGAATGACCAGCATTCCATACAGAAGAATCCTGAAATACCCGGGAACCTTCCACCTTGCAAGCATATGAAGAAAGACAGCCAATCCCTGGAAAAAATAAATTACCCCGCTGACAATAATTCCGTTTAATGCAATCGTTTTCCAGGATTCGGGTCCAAAAATATAACCGGCAGCGGCGACAATCGGCAGCCAGACAATCTGTTCCGGTAGATGCCAGCTGCTGTATGGCGGCCAGGGAGCCCGCTTGGGGAGTACGCGCAGGAGCAATCCGTTCCACAAAACCTGATTCATCCATACAGTGACCAGTATCATGGAGATCAGAAGTCCAGGCAGGATTTTAGGTATAAGCTCCCGCAGGCTTGCCAAAACAGCGGCCAGTTCCTCTTGCATCTCTAAGGGAACGTCACCGTTTTGCCGGTAAATATCTCCAGCAGAAACAAACCCGGCATCAATCAGATGAAGGAGTTGTCTATATGGATGAATGTCACTGCCCAACCCATACAATATCCAGAAAAGAAACAGGCAGCCACTTAGAGTAAGAACACCATAGAGCGCCGCTTGCGCCGGATTTTGTTTTTTCTGCCCACTCAGATATAAACTGTAGCCAAGAGGTATAACAGGCAGTATTCCCAAAAAAAAGATCAACCGACCAGTAAAAAATCCTATCAGCCCTGCAACGAACAGGCTTCCACTAAGAGTAATTCTGCTCTGCTTAAATCCCTCTTCGGCCAGAAGATAGGCAACCGGAACTGCCAGTACCCCGGGCATCCATCCAAAAAGGGAAGGCAGCAGTACCGGTATGCAGTAAAAGGCAGTCAACAGGAATGCAGGCCATGCAAAAAAAGATGCCCTGGTTACGTCCTGCTTTCCTGCCATCTCCGTAAAAGTCGTGCTTAAAACTGCGTCGGGCCGGTATAGGGCAGCAGGGCAAGATGTCGTGCCCGTTTAATGGCCTCGGTTACCTGCCGCTGATGGGTTGCGCAGGTTCCGTAAATACGTTTTGGAATAATCTTACCACGTTCCGTGACGAAATTACGCAGTGTCTTGGGATCCTTGTAATTTATAACCAGTTCTTTATCCGTACAGAAGCGACAGACCCGCCGTCTGTAAAACATTTTTTTGGGTGGTGCCATTGTATATACTCCTTGTTGATGTCTATTCTTCAGCGGTTTCTTCGTCAACGGCTGGAACTTCTTTTGCCGGCTCAGGGGACGGTGATGCGGTTTCTTCCGGCGTTGATTCCTCTTTACCCTCGGCGTCAGCGCCGGTTTCTTCAGTTTCAGTTTCGTCCCCGGCGTCTGCCTGGGCCGCAAAACCATCTTTTGCCTTGTTGATACCTTCAGTATCAATAGAATCGGCAAGTTTAATGGTCAGGAAGCGAAGTAACCGGTCATCGATACGGAAGATCCGCTCGATTTCCAGGATAGTCTTACCGGGGGCTGCATAGTTAAGGCAGACATAATAACCCTGGACTTCTTTTTTAATTTCGTAAGCGAGCCGCTTGATCCCCCAGCGGTCGGTATCGATGATCGCGCCACCATCAGCAGTAATGATACCGCAGGTGCGTTCTATGATTTCAGTGAATTGATCTTCGCCCAGGTTTGGACGAAGGATAAAGGTGGTTTCGTATTGACGCATGACTCCTCCTCGTGGTCAAAGTGGCCCTCGCTTCAATCTTTACAGGTGAGAGCGAGAAGGTTATGATGAAAAAACAGTTAAT
>CAZURY010000088.1:0-7395 GCA_964623145.1 uncultured Desulfobulbus sp.
TTTTATAGTATATCCTCTTCCTTTTCCATGCAATTTCTTTCTGTAATCAGCTCAGATCAAAACGATCAAGGTTCATCACTTTGTTCCAGGCTGCAACAAAATCACGGTAAAACTTGTCCCGGCTCTCCTCGTCGTTACATCCATAGACCTCTGCCTGGGCACGCAGCTGTGAGTTTGAACCAAAAATCAAGTCTACCCGGGTGCCGGTCCAGCGCAGATCTCCGGTCACCCGGTCACGGCCCTCAAACAGATCCTCGTCTTCCGGGCTTACCTGCCAGGTCGTCCCCATATCAAGAAGATTCACAAAAAAATCATTGGTAAGTGTCCCCGGCCGTGTTGTGAATACACCGTGGGGCGAACCCGCGACATTGATATTCACAACACGCAGGCCGCCGAGCAGAACCGTCATCTCCGGCGCGGTCAGGGTCAACAGCTGTGCCCGGTCAAGGAGCAGCTCCTCGGCGGATACGCTGTACTTTCCTTTCAGATAGTTGCGGAAACCATCGGCAACCGGCTCAAGCACGGAAAACGACACCACATCCGTCTGCTCCTGTGAAGCATCAGTCCGACCCGGCGAAAAAGGAACCTTTACTTTGTGGCCACCATTTTCGGCTGCCTGTTCAATGGCCGCGCAACCGGCCAGCACAATCAAATCGGCAAGCGAAACCCGCTTATTATCCGTTCGGGCCGCATTGAACTCCTGTTGAACGAGTTCGAGTTTCTGCAGAACCTTTGCCAGTTGATCCGGCTGATTAACCGGCCAGTCCTTTTGTGGCGCCAGACGAATACGCGCCCCGTTTGCGCCACCACGCTTGTCGGATCCACGAAAGGTTGATGCCGATGCCCATGCCGTGCCAACCAGTTCAGACACGCTCAACCCGGTCGCAAGAATTTTCTTTTTAAGCTCTGCAATATCGGTGTCATCAATGAGCGCGTGATCGACCGCTGGAACCGGGTCCTGCCAGAGCAAGGTCTCTTGTGGAACCTCGGGGCCGAGATAGCGGGACCTGGGGCCCATATCACGATGGGTCAGTTTAAACCAGGCCCGGGCAAAGGCATCGGCAAACTCATCGGGATTCTCATGAAACCGTTTGGCAATCTTCTTGTAGGCAGGGTCCATCCTCAAAGCAAGATCAGCGGTGGTCATGATGGTTGTTACCTTTTTGGTCGAATCATGGGCAGCCGGCGCCAGATCATCTTCATCCGGAGTAACCGGAACCCACTGATAGGCGCCGGCAGGACTCTTCACCAGGTTCCAGTCATAGCCAAACAGCATGTCGAAATATCCCATGTCCCACTTTGTCGGCTCCGGTGTCCAGGCGCCTTCGATACCACTGCTGATAGTGTCATCACCCTTGCCGCTCTTATAACTGCTTTTCCAGCCAAGCCCCTGCTGTTCAATGGGCGCGGCCTCGGGCTCGGGACCGACCAGGGAAGGATCTCCCGCGCCATGGCATTTACCAAAGGTGTGGCCTCCGGCAATCAGGGCAACGGTCTCCTCGTCATTCATGGCCATGCGGGCAAAGGTCTGCCGGACATCCTGAGCAGAGGCAATTGCGTCCGGTTCCCCGTTGGGACCTTCGGGATTCACATATATCAACCCCATCTGCACGGCAGCCAGAGGGTTTTCCAGTTTATGCTCCTCGGAATAACGCCTGTCATCAAGCCACTCACTCTCACTTCCCCAATAGGTGTCCTCTTCCGGCTCCCAGATATCCTCACGTCCACCGGCAAAGCCAAACGTCTGGAACCCCATCGACTCAAGCGCGCAATTACCGGCTAAAATCATAAGGTCGGCCCAGGAAATCCTGTTGCCGTACTTCTGCTTAATCGGCCAGAGCAGTCGACGTGCCTTATCGAGATTCACGTTGTCAGGCCAGCTGTTTAAGGGCGCCAGCCGCTGATTACCGGAACCAGCCCCGCCCCGGCCGTCACCCATGCGATAGGTGCCCGCGCTGTGCCAGGCCATCCGGATAAACAACGGGCCGTAATGACCATAATCGGCCGGCCACCAGTCCTGGGACTTGTTCATCAATTCATAGATATCCTGTTTCAGTCCGTCCAGATCAAGTTTTTCAAATTCCTCGGCATAATTGAACTCCATGCCAAGGGGATTGATCATGGAAGAATTTTGATGCAGAATTTTCAGGTTTAACTGCTTTGGCCACCAGTCCCGATTTGTTGTGCCGCTTGCCGCTGCATGCGATTTTCCGTGTCCCGTTACAGGGCATCCATTCTGTTCACTCATTTTTTTCTCCTGTCTTTGTTACCATCTGTTCCGCAGGCTATCCTGCCGTACATTTATGTGACATCTCTTTCAATATCCCATGGTACAAACAATTCCTGCAGCCCCGTACAAGTCAATACTTACCTAGGTAAGTGTTTTACATCAGAATTATTCCTATCAAGATAGCAAAAAAAATATATTACCCTTCGGACTTAAGACAACCGGCACAAACACCATGTACGACTACATTTTTGTCCCGAATCTCGCCAACTCCCCGCAATTCATCGGGCAGTCCCATGGAATCAAAAGAATGCCAATGAAAATCAACAAGCCGGCCGCACTTATCACAGAAAAAATGGTGATGCCGGTCAATAGCTGCCTCAAACCTGGCTTGACTGGACATGGTCTCTACTCTTTTCACCAGGCCAATCTCTTCAAAGGTAGCCAAGGTGCGATATACCGTATCCAGCGACAGCGTCGGCATGCGCTCGGCAAGCATTTTGTGCAAAGTTTCTGCTGACGGGTGCTCGGTGGACTGCACTAACCTACGATATATTTCCAATCGTTGATGGGTAACTTTTAACCCATGGGCCCGACATGTAGTTTCAAAATGGCCCATGAATTGTTGTTGATTTTCCATAAATTTCAGAGATAAGATTTATTCTTGATTTACTTATTAACCTATAGCGCTGATTCAGTCAAGAAAATTTTTCTTTTAGGAATAATTTTTATTCGCTTGTCCGAATCAAAGTCAAAAATCATTTCCTCTTCTCGGCCAATCCGACGTCTTCATTATACCTTTTTTCTACGGGCCGGCCATGCTGGTTTCCCGCTCATTTGTTCATTGACAGGTACCGGCGAGTTCACTATATTATATATTTATTTTAAAAATTTTTAAATAAAAAACAGCCGGATAGCATACACAACGGAGACAGCATGGACGCAATCAAATGCATTACCACCAGGAGGAGCATACGGGCTTTTACCGATAAACCGGTACCCGCAGAATTACTCACGGAAATAATAGACACTGCCAGGTGGAGCCCCTCTTATAAAAACAGCCAACCCTGGGAGGTTATAGTTGTCTCCGGAGAAAAAAAAGAAGAGTTATCAAACATGCTTCTGGATTTACTGGAACAGGGAAAACAACCCAAACCAGATCTCCCTGTTCCCGAGAACTGGCCGGAGCGGGAACAGGCCCGGATTGACCAACTGTATGCCAGTCGCAAGGAGGCCACGGGACTGGACCTTAATGATCCGAAAATTATCACTGCCGCAAAAAAGGCAAACTTCAGGTTTTACAAGGCGCCCCATGGTATCTTTCTCTTTCAGGACGCCTCTCTCAGTTTATGGTCCCTGTTTGATCTCGGTCTTTTTGCCCAGAGCCTGATGTTGGCCGCCCATGCAAAAGGCCTGGGCACCGTTCCTCAGGCATTTCTCACTGATTATTCGCCACAGGTTAAAAAATTTCTGGGCATTGACGAGAGCAAAAGGCTGGTCCTTGGCCTCTCCATCGGTTATCCGGATCTCCAGTCACCGGCAAACCAACTGCATACCGACAGAATGGCCACTGAAGATATCATCAGCCGGCTTGAATAAAGCGATTCCCCTGTTTCGCCAGTAGAGGTAAAATTTCATTGGGATGGGAAAGAGCAACCTCACCCTTTCCATGGGCGCTAAAACCCCAGGTGACAAACACACCGGGAATTCCTGCCCGTCTGGCTGCTTCCATATCTTTGCTGTTATCACCCACCATCATGGCCTGATCCCGTGCAGGAGTATATCCGTAACTCTCAAGTATAGCCTGCAACATGGCCGGGTGCGGCTTGGGTTTGGCCACATCCTCACTGCCGATGATCCGATCAAAGACGTCTGCAAGTCCCAGATGTGTCAACATCCTTGCGGCAAAATACGCAGGCGCATTTGTGGCTACACTTAATCCCACGCCCTGACGGACCAACGCAGCAAGCATATCGCTGATTCCTTCGTAAAGGCGAAGGGTTCTGATACACTGATCGTGATAATGGCATTCAAATTCTCGTTGCGCCTCAGGTTCATACACCGGAGTTTCGTAAAAGAGCAAGGCCAGATTGCGCTGATCCCTGTTAATGGCCGTCACAACATATTCCACCGTAAGCGGCATGAGTCCATACACTTGTTTTCGCACATGGTTAACCGAGGCTGTAATATCCTGCCCCGAATCAACCAGAGTACCGTCCATATCAAAAATAACAATCTGCATGTCCGTTGATCCTCCTACCGGCTGGTCACATTTCCCAACAATGCACAGGTAACAAAAGTATCCGGGTTGACGTGTGCTCCGGATACTGGTAACAACCTTCAAAGATAGTTAATAATCAAACGGTCGCAACATTTTTAATGAAACGTTTACTTTTTCTGTTGCTGCTGGTCCTGCTCACCCTCGGTGGATTTACATTCCAGGGGATGATGCAGCGACTGGACAAGAAAATTACCACTCGCTTTGAGGGCAGGCGCTGGGAACTGCCGGCAAGAATTTACGCCCGGCCACTGGAGCTGTATCCGGGGCGGAGGATTGACAAAAAGCAACTGGTGCGGGAGCTTGAGTTGCTCGGCTACCGACCTGCCGAACAGGTAAAAACCGCCGGCACGTACAGAACACATGGTTCCCATCTTACTCTCCACGCTCGGGCCTTCGACTTTGCCGATGGCAAACGACCGGCCAAAATTCTGACGTTGACCCTTAAAAATAAACGCATCACCTCACTTGTTGAACAAAACGACCAGCAGGACATCACCCTTTTCCGCTTGGAACCGTTACAGATTGCCGCCATTTATCCGGGCGACAACGAAGACCGGCTCTTGATAAAGCTGCAAGATACACCGCCCCTGCTCGTCAAAATCCTGCTGCTTACCGAAGACCGTCAATTTTATCAACACATCGGAATACGACCGCCGGCCATCCTGCGTGCCCTCCTGGTCAACCTCAGGGCAGGCAAGACCGTCCAGGGAGGTTCCACACTTACCCAGCAACTGGTGAAAAATTTTTTCCTCTCCAGCGAACAGAGCCTGAAACGAAAGATAAACGAAGCCCTGATGGCCCTGTTGCTCGAACACCATTATTCAAAAGATGAGATACTTGAGACCTATATCAACGAAATATATCTCGGCCAGGACGGCAACCGCGCAATCCACGGTTTTGCCATGGCCAGCCGCTTCTATTTTGAACGAAATATTGATGAACTCTCCGTCGATCAGCTGGCCATGCTTGTCGGCCTCGCCAAAGGAGCATCCTTTTATGACCCTCGACGGCATCCTGATCGGGCAAAATCCAGGCGCAATCTGATCTTGACGGAAGCGGCGAAGGCAGGGATCCTGTCTCCAGCGAACGTGCTCACACTCCGGGATCACCCACTGGGCGTAACAAAATCTATCCCTTCAGGCATCACTAAATATCCTGCCTTCATCGACCTGGTCCGTCGCCAGCTGACCAGAGATTACAAGGAAGAAGACCTGCACAGCGAGGGGCTTTCCATTTTCACCACCCTTGACCCCATTATCCAGCAACGGGCTGAAGAGAGTCTGCAACAGGTACTCTCCGAACTTGAACAAGAACGAAAAATGGTCAAAGATACTCTGCAGGGAGCCATGGTCCTCTGCTCGGTCGACCAGGGGGAAGTGCAGGCCGTTGTCGGGGATCGTTTCCCGCGCCGGGCCGGATTCAACAGAGCGCTTGACATGCGGCGACCGATCGGCTCGGTTGTCAAACCAGCAGTCTACCTGAGTGCTCTCATTCAACCTGACAGGTATAACCTGTTGACCATGCTTGCCGATTCCCCGTTAAGCCTGCCCACGGCAGAGGGAAACTGGCAGCCGCATAATTATGACAACACCTTTCACGGCCAGGTACCTCTCAGACAGGCCCTGGTGCACTCCCTTAACGTGGCAACCGTACAACTCGGCATGGAGATCGGAATTGATACCGTTATCGACACCCTGCATGCCCTGGGAATAACCGATGATATTGCTGCATATCCATCCCTGTTGCTGGGCGCGCTTGACATGGATCCGATCAATGTATTGCAGATGTACCAATCCCTTGCAGCCGGCGGCTATCAAACGCCCCTGCGCACCATCCTGGCAGTCACGGATCAAAACCATCATCTTCTCCAACGCTATCCGCTTACCGTGAAACAGGCGGCAAACCCGGCAGCAGTTTTTTGCCTCAATACAGCCATGCACGAAGTTACAAAAACCGGAACGGCCCAAGCGCTGCAGCGTCTCCTGCCTCCGGCCCTGAAAACAGCGGGTAAAACCGGCACGACCAACGACCTGCGAGACTCCTGGTTTGCCGGTTTTTCAGGCTCCCATGTGGCAGTAGCCTGGGTCGGTCGCGATGACAATCAGTCAACAGGTCTCACCGGAGCGACAGGAGCGCTGCGTGTCTGGGCAAGACTGCTCGGCAGCATAACCACCACACCGCTTGACCTGCAACCCCCCGCCGATATCGACTTTTATTTTTCGGATATCCGGACCGGGCGTCTCTTTGCCGACCAATGCCGACAGGGGGAACTGGTTCCTTTTATTCGCGGAGGCATCCTGCCCGCAGTCATTACCTGCTCGAGGCCGGCGCCACATAAAAATCGAGCACGCCGGGAAGGACAACCGGGAAGTAACCTTGAACAATCCCTGCAGAAAGGGATTCAACAATTTTTACGGATTTTCCAATGAACAAATTATTTTTCCTGTCACTGGCTGTATTCATGACCGTTCTCCTGAGTTATGGCTGCGCACCCCGTTATCCGGTCGCCACTCCTTATCACAGGACTTATCCGCCAAGCCGGAAACAACCTGACAAAAGGGAACCCGCAATCCCTGCAACCGCCCCGAGGATCAACCCTCTTGCTGAAAAAATTCGAAGACAGGCGGCCATTCTGCTCAGCAACGGTCATCCGGATGCCGCTGCCCAGACCCTTGAGCGGGGCCTGCGAATTGCGCCCAAGGATGGCCATCTCTGGTCGCAGCTCGCCGAGGTCCGGCTCTATCAGGGCCGCAGAGACCAGGCGCTTCTTCTGGCAAAAAAATCAAACACCCTGGCACAGGGTGACATGGTCCTGAGACAAAAAAACCAACAAATCATTCATCAGGCTGCCGAAAAACACAATTAATTATCTTTTTCTCACCCATCA
>CAZURY010000089.1:0-7391 GCA_964623145.1 uncultured Desulfobulbus sp.
TGGTTCCGGCCTCATCTCCAGGCAGGTGATCCAGGATATCAGCCTTAAAACCCTTGCGCTCCGCCCAGCGCAGATACATGCGCATCAGCATTCCCACCCAATCCTGGGCCTCGGTACCGCCGGCGCCGGCATGGATAATCAGAATAGCGTTACCGGCGTCATGTTCACCGGTAAACATACACTCCAATTCAACCTGATCAATACGATCCCGCAGGTTATCAAGACTGTCAACCACCTCCCGGTAGGTTTCCGTATCCTGTTCCTCAACAGCCATATCAAGCAGCATTTCGGTTTCTTCCAGGTCATCATAATTCTTTTCCCAGACCGATATAATATCCTGCAGTTGTCCCAGTTCTTTCTGTACCTTTCTGGCCCTGGCAAGATCATTCCAGAAATCAGGCTCCAGGGTTTCCGCCTCCCGCTGCTCAACAAGTTCTTTTTTCCCGGCTAAGTCAAAGATGCTCCTTTAAGGCCAGCATTTTGCCTTTGAGATCATGCAGTACCTGTTTGGATTCCGATGCTTCGGTTAAATCAGCCATGTATTCACTCCTTTTTCTTCAGATCAGCAGTCGAGTTGCATCCTCGAAATTCACCGCTGACCCATTCAAAAAAAGCATAATAAACACTCTACCCGCAACTCTCAACAAAAAGATACGGCAGTGATTCATCAGAATGTTGACAGGCAGCCCGACCACCCCTATGGTTTTAGTTAATAGTTCTCATTTATCTTTTAATGGAGGCTCCCATGACCGATCACGCTACCGCCATGGTGCTGGCGTCTTTTCTTGCTGACTCGCTGGCTCTGGGCGCACACTGGATATACGACACGAAAACAATTGACGATACCATCGGCCGAGTTGAAACTCTGCTCCCGCCAACGGGCAATCCGTATCATACCAATCGAGGAAAAGGTGAGTTTACCCATTACGGTGATCAAGCGCTCACCCTGCTGGAATCACTGGCCAAAAATAATGGATTCAGCCTTTCCACTTTTGCCGATGACTGGCAAAACAGAATGCGAGGCTATGACGGCTACATGGACAGTGCCACTGCGACCACCCTGGAAAATATGGCAAAGAAAAATCCTCCTGAATCCAGTGGCTCTGCCTCATCCGACCTCGGCGGCGCCGCCAGAATCGCCCCCCTTGTTTACTGGTATAGAGACGACCTGGACACACTTCTTTCCGCAGCCAGGGCCCAGACAAAAATGACTCATAAAGCCGCGGCCACGGTGGCTGGAGCGGATTTCCTGGCAAAGACCAGCTATAAAATCCTGCACGGGACAACACCATCCGAAGCCATTCAGGAAAGCCTGGAAGAAGGGGTTGATGACATGGATCTTGATATCCGCCTCCGCTCATCGCTCGATTCTGTGGGCAAGAACACGCGTGAGGTCATTGGTCGTCTCGGCCAGATGTGCGGAGTCGCGGCTGCCCTGCCCGGGGCAATCCATCTGGTTTTAAGTTACCAGGACGACCTGAAGACGGCATTGATAGAAAATGTGATGGCCGGAGGAGATTCAGCTGCCAGGGGAATGGCTGCGGGTATGCTTTTGGGCGCCCACCTGGGCATGGACGCTCTTCCATCCACGTGGCTTGATGAGCTTGAACAGCGTGATCAAATTATGAATTATCTCAAAAAAGCCCCGGGTACCTGAGCATTGTCAAACCTTTTCTCCTGCCAGCAGACGCGGCCGCACTATTTCAAGAAGTTCGGCTCGTTTGCGGCAAAGCTTCATCCAGGATCCGGAAACCTCGAATCTTGCCAGAGCTGCGGTCGGCATGAGTTTACCGTCTGCCGGGACAGGCGCATTCCCTGCTGACAGAAAAAGAACAAAATCCTCAATGCCGGTGTTATGACCAACAAGGAGAACCCGTCCTACGGATTTGGGCAGACAATGAACTATCTGCAGCAGCTCCTTCCAGCCGGCATCATAAATGGCCGGATCGCTGGCAATTCTTCTCTTTGAAAGACGCATCGCCTCAACAGCAATGCGTGCAGTCTCACTTGCGCGCACTGCAGGAGAACTGATAACAATATCGGGAATGATCCCGCGTGCATGCAGCCAGGCGCCCATCTGGCGCGCATTTTTTCTTCCACGTTTTTTTAAGGGGCGATGAAAGTCATCGACCGGCCGGCTCCAGTCGGATTTCCCATGCCGCAGAATCAGTAGTTCCCTCTTCATTGCGCTCCTCTTCATTGCCAACATGATTTTTCAAAAAAATCGACCGGTGAAAAGCTGTCCATGCCTGAATTGGAATGTTCGGAACAGCGAAGCGGTTGTCATTGTCCGGGCTGGATCTTCGCCATGCTTTGCCTGTCCGGCTCAACCATGTTGATTTATCTATTTATCTCTAAATTATCTGATTCTTTTTTCAATATAATTTTGCAGGAGAAATAATTTATGCGATAATTAAATATAACAGATATACAAATCTTCATTCCAGGAGAAGCAGGCATGGACAATCCCTTTTTAGCGATTATTTCTTCCATAAATTCCTCATCTCCGAGCCTGCGCGGAAGCATGGACAAATATCGGACACTATTTCGGCGCCTTCTGGACAAAAGCCGGTTATTCTCTGCTTTCTTTATCCGGAGATTCCGATTTATAAACATTTTGATCCTGCTGTGCTGGTTCATCAGCCTTTACCTGTTGATACCCATCCCCCAGTGCCACGCTCTGGAAATGGAAAACAATGTTATTCGGGTCGGCATCCTGGCGAAACGCGGCAATAAACAGTGTATAAGTAAGTGGCAGGACACCATTTCATATCTCAATAAAACCGTACCTGATCGACACTTCATCCTGGATTGCCTTGACTTCAGGACACTGCCCAAAAAAGTTGCCCGGGGAGAGCTCGATTTCATTCTGAGTAATCCTTCCATGTACGTACAGTTGGAATATACTTCCGGAATCAGCCGTATAGCCACGCTGAAAAACAAGGCCCACCACAAAGCATATACCAGATTCGGCGGTGTTATTTTTACCCGCGCCGACAGAAATGACATCAATGGCATACAGGATTTACAGGGACAACGTTTTATGGCCGTTGATCGTCAATCATTTGGCGGATGGCTTGTCTCCAAACAACATCTCGTCAAGCAGGAACTCAATCCGGAAAAAGATTTCCAGGCGCTGCTATTCGGCAACACCCACGATAATGTCGTCTATGCCGTTGTACAAAAAAAAGTTGATGCCGGCGCTGTTCGGACAGATACCCTGGAACGGATGGCCAGGGAGGGAAAAATTGATCTGCGGCAGATAAAAATTCTGGATAAGCAGCCTGAAGGTGATACAGATTTTCCCTTTCTTCGCTCCACCCGGCTGTATCCGGAATGGCCGTTTGCCAAGGCCCGACAGACCAACGAACAGTTGGCCCGGCAGGTGGTTATTGCCCTGCTGGCCATGAATCCTGACACCCGGGCGGCACAATCAGCGCATTGTATGGGCTGGACCATTCCGCTGGATTATTCACCAGTGCATGAATGTCTCAAAGAACTGCGCCTTCCACCCTATAATCAAGCTGAAAAAATCTCGTTTCAGCAGCTGATCACCCAATACCGCCCCTGGATAATGGCCGCTTCCACTCTTATCCTGATACTGTCCGGGGCGGCCGGCCACGTTTTTATCCTTAATCGACGCCTGCGGCGTACCATGAAAAAACTCGATCATGAATTGATGGAACGAAAAAAAATCCTGGTCGATCTCAACGAATTCAAACAAGCCCTGGACCAGATAAATGACTGTGTTTTCATGTTCGCACCGGATACCCTCCAGTTTCAGTATGCCAACCGAGGGGCAATGCTGCAGATCGGCTACTCATACGGCGAACTTTTTGCCATGACTCCGGTGGATATTAAACCTGAATTCACAGAGCAGCAATTCCGCAAATTGATAGAGCCGCTCAGACATAATCCTGATGACAGCCTGACCTTTACAACCATCCACCGACGAAAAGACGGCTCCACCCTTCCTGTCGAGATCTTTCTCCAATATGTCGAGCAGGGATCGGGCCAGGACACCTTTGTCGCCATCGTCCACGACATCAGCAGCCGCCTTGCAGAAGAAAAAGAAAAAGAACAGCTGCAAACACGGCTTCTTCATACCCAGAAACTGGAATCTGTCGGCCAGCTGGCAGCAGGTATCGCCCATGAAATCAACACGCCAGTTCAATACGTGGGCACCAATATAGACTTTCTGGATGACGCATTTACCGACCTTACGACTCTGATCAACCAGTTTCTCTCCCTGCTGGCAGAAGCGCGACAGGCAGATATTGATACAACAATCGTTGATACGGTGCAGGAAACGCTTGACGAGATTGACTGGGAGTATCTTGCAGAGGAAATACCCGAAGCCGTCAAGCAGTCCAAAGATGGTATCCACCGGGTTACGTCTATCGTCCTGGCCATGAAAGAATTTTCACATCCTGGAAGCAGAGAAAAAGCTGCCGCTGATATGAACCGACTCATTGCAACGACAATAACAGTGGCTCGTAACGAATGGAAATACGTTGCCGAGGTGGAAACGGATTTTGCAGAGGACCTGCCACAGGTTCCCTGCCTCACCGATGAAATGGGCCAGGTGATCCTCAACCTGCTCATCAATGCCGCCCATTCCATTGAAGAAAAACTCGGTGAAAATCCCGACGGAAAAAAGGAGAAAATTGTCCTGACAACCCGGCATATTGATACAATGGTGGAAATTACAATCCGGGATAACGGTATGGGTATACCTCCTGAAATTCGAAAAAAAATATTTGATCCTTTTTTTACCACCAAAGAGGTGGGTAAGGGCACAGGCCAGGGGCTGGCCATTGCCCGTGATGTCATCGTCAATAAACATGGGGGCAGCATTGAGGCCCTTTCATCTGAGGGCGAGGGAACGACTTTTATTCTTCGCCTTCCCATTGCAGAAGGTACGCAGCAATGAGTTCCGCAAAAAAAAAGACTATTCTTTTTGTTGACGACGAACCCAATATTCTTTCCGGGTTAAAGAGAATGCTCCGTTCCATGCGCAAGAGCATGACCTTTTATTTTGCAGAAAACGGACACGACGCGCTCACCGTCATGGCCACGGAAAATATCGACATCATTGTTTCCGACATGCGCATGCCGGGGATGGACGGAGCCACCCTGTTGACAACCGTTCAACAGCAATATCCCCAAGCCATCCGGATCATGCTCACCGGACATGCGGATGAAAAAGCAATCATGCGTACCATTGGCGTGGTTCATCAATTTCTGGCCAAACCGGCGGAGCCGGCAACCCTCAAGCGAGTTCTGGAGCGGGCCGCAGCCCTTCAAAACCTGATGAATGATGGCCATCTCAAACAACTGGTCTCAGGAATAGGCAGCCTGCCCAGCATGCCGGAGACCTATGCCAGACTGCAACGAACTCTGCAGCGTTCCGACAGCTCTCTTGCCGAGGTGGCGCACATCATTGAACAGGATCTGGCCATGAGCGCCAAAATTCTGCAACTCGTCAACTCTGCATTTTTCGGCCTTTACAACCACATTGAGAGCCCGTTTCGGGCCGTCAACCTGCTGGGCATGGACACGGTTAAGGCTTTGGTACTCGGGATCGGGGTTTTCTCGGAAATACAAGCTGAACAATCAAAGCTGTTTGCCATCAATGATCTCTGGACCCATTCCATGACAACAGCCGCTTTTGCACGTGGCATTGCTGCCTGCGAAAGCAATGACAATGAACTGATAGACAACGCGTTTATTGCCGGTCTGCTCCATGACATCGGCAAACTCCTTCTTTTTTCGCAGATGCGAAGCAGCTACGAAAAAGCCGTCGGCTATGCCCTGGAAACCCCCTCAACAATGGATAACGCCGAGCAGAAGATATTCGGAGCCTGTCACGGTGATATAGGCGGCTATTTGATAGGGCTCTGGGGACTTCCCGGGCCCGTTGTGGAATCGATCACCTTTCATCATCGTCTGGAAAACTATCCGGAACCGTCATTCTGTCCCGCCGTTATTGTCCATGCTGCCGATTGTATATATTACCGGCTTCATCCTGACAGTTATCCAGGAAAACCACCACAGCTCAATGAACCTGTTCTCCAGCAGATAGGGATGATTGATCACCAAGCATCCTGGACCGAACTCTGCAGGGAAATCTTGACCAGGGGAGAGGATAATGACCAGTAAACCAACCGGGCCGAACCGGACCGGGCAACCACAGCAAGCCATCACGACTCCGGTTGCGTCCCGCAACGAAAATATTCGGCAGGAATCTTCGGATACAATACTCTTTGTAGATGATGAAGAAAAGGTTCTCCAGTCGATGCAACGGCAACTCCGCAAGCGTTTTCCCTTAAAGACGGCGCTTTGCGGCGATGAGGCATTACAGAAAATGAAAGACGAAGGCCCGTTCGCCGTCATCGTCTCGGACATGCGCATGCCAGGGATGAACGGAATTGAGTTGCTCTCACGGGTCAAATCCCTGTATCCGGATACTGTCCGTATCATGCTCACCGGCAATGCCGATCAGGAAACCGCTATTGAGGCAGTGAACTCCGGCCGGATATTCCGTTTTCTCACCAAACCCTGCTCCACGGCCGTGCTGGTCCCGGCATTAGCCCTTGCCCAGCGCCATTATCGACTTATCAACGCGGAAAAAGAACTCCTGCAGCAAACTCTGATGGGAAGCGTTACCGTTCTTTCGGAACTGCTCAATCAGGCCAATCCAACGGTTTTCAGTGCCGGCCAGCGTATTAAAAAATATGCAATCCATGTAGCAAGGCGACTGGATCTGCCAAACATCTGGCAAATTGAAGTCGCTGCAATGCTGGCTCAGATAGGTTGTGTCTCCCTGCCCTCTGATGTCATGAATAAACAGTATGCAGGCCTTGGTCTTGACGCGGAAGAAAAAGAGATGTGGACGACTTACCCGGAGGTCGGCGCCCGGCTGCTGGAAAAGATTCCCCGCCTGGAAAGCGTGACCAAAATGATCCGCTGGCAGCAGAAAGATTTCAGTGATTTTGATGATGAACTGGCCGGCAGGGAATTTGAAGAGGTTCTTGTCGGGGCACAAATCCTCAAGGCAGTCATTGAGCTTGACCTTCTTCTTCACCAGGGTTACGGTTTGAGTAAAGCCATTTCAATGCTTCGAAACCAATCAGGGAGGTACAACCCTGAAGTCTTGAAAGCCCTGACCGATGCCCCCTTCCAGGATCATGTCCGGATTTTGTCGCTTGCGATCGAAGACATTACCGTCGGGATGATCGCGGGAGAGGATATCTTTGCAAAAAACGGAGCCCTTATTTTGCCCCGGGGCCAGAAAATTACATGGCCATCCCTCCAGGGGCTCTATAATTTTAATCGCAAGGTCGGCATTGCCGAACCTGTCAAGGTTTATATCGTGCAGGATGGAGAGG
>CAZURY010000090.1:0-7312 GCA_964623145.1 uncultured Desulfobulbus sp.
GTTCTGGAGCCATCAGAGCTGCGGACGCTGATCCGGCAGGAGGCCCGGCGATTGGCACGCCAGTATGACAGGGAGGAACCATACTGGTGAGAAAAAAAATTCCACCCCGGACACCGGGTGTCCGGGGTGGGGTGGTATGCTGTGAGCAATGGTTTCGTTTTTCCTGTCGTCTGGAACTGAAAACTTCCTCCCGGCGGATTCAACGGTTTTGTATCGTCTGGTGGCAGGGAGGGAGCAGGCGTATATTGGAAAGCCCTGGGCCGGAGGCATGAGTCGGTATCCGTAGCTTCGTTCGGCACACCCGGCCCTGGCAGAAGATGGTGATCGAGGTGAGGGCAGATGTCTGCAGACAAGACGATCAATCAATGGCATGCCCACAGGGGCAACAGTGACAACCGGTGGCATCTGCTGAGAGAACATCTGTTGTGCGTGGCAGAGCTCGCAAGGAAGTTTGCGGCCGGGACCTGCCGGCCAGCAGGGAAAACATGGAAATGATTTTGAAGAGCTGAACAGAATATGCCGGGAAATGGTAGAAGCGAGGTCATGTGATGAAATATTATGCCCATTCTACGGACCGCACCGACAAATCAGACTGGCAGCCGCTTGCGGAGCATTTGAAGAATGTGGCAGAAAGGGCAGCCAAATGTGCCAGCCCATTTGGCGGAGAGGAGTGGGCCTACCTGGCCGGATTATACCATGACGTGGGTAAGGGCCGGAAGGTGTGGCAGGCATACTTACGCAGGGTGAATTCCATAACAGATGAATTTGCTCCGTTTTATGCAGGGCACCCCAACCATGCCCTGGTCGGCGCGCAAGTGCTTTTTAGCAAAAATCAGCAGGCAGGCAAGCTCCTTGCCTATTTAATTGCAGGGCATCATGGAGGGCTATCGGACTGGGATGGTTCGCAAAATGCGGGGTTAAGAGATAAACTTGACGATGATGCGCCTGATGTTGACATCCCCCTTGATCCACTGAACTTTCCGAACAATCTTTGCATTCGATGTGATCAGGATCGATTGGGGTTCCAGATACAGTTTTTTGCCAGGATGCTCTTTTCCTGCCTGGTCGATGCTGATTATCTTGACACGGAAAAGTTTCTTGATAGCAGCAGAAGTAAGCAGCGTGGCAGGTATCCGGGTATAAAGGAACTGCATGAACGGTTCTGGAATAATTTTACCGTATTACGGGAAAAAGCAGACCATTCTCTCCCTGTAAATGTTCAGCGGGAAAGGGTTCTTGTGGATTGCCTCCGGGCGGCAGATAAGCAGCCGGGAATTTTTTCCTTAACCGTGCCGACTGGCGGCGGCAAAACCCTTTCCTCCCTGGCCTTTGCCGTAAACCATGCTCGAAAACATGGCAAGCGGCGAATAATCTATGTCATTCCCTTCACCAGCATCATCGAACAGAATGCAGGGGTGTTCCGGGCTATGCTGGGTGACGATGCCGTGCTGGAACACCACTGCAACTATATCCCGTACGAGTCTGACTGGAAGACACGGTTGGCCGTGGAAAACTGGGATGCGCCCGTGGTCGTCACGACCAATGTCCAGTTTTTCGATTCCCTGTTCGCCAACAGGACGTCAAAATGCCGGAAACTTCATAATATCGCTGACAGTATCGTAATCTTTGACGAAGTACAGGCCATCCCGGTTGAAAAGTTAAAACCGTGCCTGGAAGTCATCAGGGAATTAACCCAAAATTATGGCGTTACCGCAGTGCTGTGTACGGCGACCCAGCCGGCGATTGAACATAATGAACAATTCCCCGGCGGATTGAAAGTTGACCAGGAGATCGTCAAGGACGTGACAGGACTGTACGCGGCACTGAAGCGGACAGAGGAACTCTTTATCGGCAAGTTGAATGAATTCGAGGTGGCTGAAAGGTTGATGGAGCATGAACAGGTTCTGTGTATCGTCAACACCAGGCAGCAGGCACTGGACATCTTCAATGCCCTGCCTGTCTCAAACGAAAATATCCACCTGAGCGCCCTCATGTATCCGGCACATCGAACGGAAAAGTTGACGGAGATCAGGAGACGATTGTCAGATAGCGCCTCAGCACCTTGCCGGGTCGTCAGTACCCAGCTGATCGAGGCGGGAGTGGACGTGGATTTTCCCTGTGTTTATCGGGCAGTTGCCGGGATTGATTCCATTGCACAGGCCGCCGGGCGATGCAATCGCAATGGACGGAGCAATAAAGCCGCCAAGGTGTATGTCTTTGACTTCCCTGAAGAAGGTGGTTGTTCGTATTTTCGCCAGGCAGCACAGTCCGCGGTCAAGCTCTTTGACGAATTTGCCGGGGAATTGACATCTCCTGCATGTGTAAGAAAGTATTTTGCCGATTATTTCTGGAAAAACGAGCAGCGCATGGATGAAGACGGTATTCTGGAAAAATGTTTGACCGCCCAGGGCGGCGACATCCAGTTTCGTGAAATTGCCGGGTTTCAGATGATCCGGACAGCAACCATTCCGGTGGTTATCGCCATTGATGAGAAACCACGGAACCTGGTGCAATCTTTGAAATTCTCCGAACATAAAGGAAGCATCCTGCGCCATTTGCAGCAGTTCACAGTGCAGATTTATCCTTATCAATTTGATGAGATCAGGGACTGGCTGGATGAGCCGGTTCCCGGAATATGGGTTTTGCATACAACGGAATTGTACTCGGAAAGCACGGGACTGCAATGTACTTCCCCGCAAGGCGCTGCATTTTTTGGCTGAAGTATAAAGGAGGAAAATTGTATGGGCTATGGCATAAAATTACGGATATGGGGTGATTATGCTTTGTTTACTCGTCCTGAAATGAAGGTGGAACGGGTGAGTTACGATGTGATCACCCCGTCAGCGGCCCGGGGTATACTGGAAGCGATTTACTGGAAGCCGGCTATACGCTGGGTGATTGACCGAATCCATGTCCTGAAACCGATCCGTTTCGAGAATATCAGGCGTAATGAACTGGCAAACCGGGTTTCGGTCAATAATCGTGACATGGAAGAAGGGCGGCCAGTCTGCCGCTATATAGAAGAGGACCGTCAGCAGCGGGCCTCCATGGTTTTGCGGGATGTGGAATATATCATCGAGGCCCATTTTGACCTGACCGGCAGTGACGATGCCGATCCAGGGAAACATCTGGCGATCTTTGAACGGCGGGTCAAAAAAGGCCAGTGTTTTCACCGACCCTATTTCGGGTGCCGAGAGTTTCCTGTTGAATTTGCCTGGTGCGATGACGTGCCGAAAACATCATTCACAGGTCGGCAGGATCTTGGGTATATGCTCCATGATCTGGATTTTACCGATAACATGAGTCCGAAATTTTTCCGGGCAGTCATGGAAAACGGGGTTATCAACTGCCGCCGGGAGGTAGTTTCATGATCTTTCAATCCCTGATTTCTCTCTATGACCGGCTTGAGAAACAGCACGGTCTCTTTGACAAGGAAGTTCCTGTCCCGCCTTATGGATTCAGCGTTGAGGATATCGGTTTTGTCGTAACCGTTGACAGGGATGGCAATATCGTTGGTGAGCCGGAGGACCTGCGGATCAAGGTCAAGGCGAATACGTATAATTTTCGTCAGTCAGTGGTTCCATACAGCAACAAGGTATGTGTCCGTTCAGGTAATGCGTCAAAAACTCCAAACTTCATGGTGGACAAGGCTGACTATCTTTTTGGAATGTCAGGAAATAGCAAAAAAACCGTGCACCATTCATCATACAAAAAATTGATAAGTGAGGTGTGCGGCACATCACAAGACGAGGGTGTCCTGGCAGTACGATCCTTTTTGGAAAAATGGAATCCAGAGGATTCGCCCGGATTGCCGTTCTGGAAAGAAATGTGCGGTAATCATGGGAAATGGGTGGCCTTTCGCCTCAAAGGAGACAATGAATTTGTTCATGAACGATCCGAGGTCAGGAGATTATGGACGGCATATCTCGCCAGGGAAGAATTCCCTGAAGGTGTCAGCTTCATTGACGGTAAAAAGCATGATTTGCAACTGCAATACGCTCAGTTCAAGTTTGGCTCCGGCGCTTCACTGGTTTCATTCAACGAAAAAGCCTACGAATCTTATGGAAAAGAGAAGGGTGAAAACGCCCCGATTTCGGTGGAAGCCGAGTTTAAGAGTTCAGCGGCCCTGAAGCATCTTTTACGCAGTCACACCCAGAGAATACGCATAGGTGATGCCACCACGGTTTTCTGGGCGGAAAGAGCCTCGCCAGTCGAAACGTTTATGGGACAGGTGTTGAACCCTGCTGTTGAAGACCAGCAGGCAACGAATCAGGTCAGGAAGTTTCTTGAGGCTGTTTGCCAGGGCACCCTGCCGGCTGATATTGAAAAGGACAAAGATATCCGGTTTTACATCCTCGGGCTTTCCCTGAACAAGGCGCGTCTGGCTCTGCGTTTCTGGCATGTTTGCTCTGTCGGAGAATTGATGAACCGGTTTCGGGATCATTTCAACAACCTTGAGATGGAACGTGGTGAACAAGATATACCCTTTCCCGGTGTCTGGCACCTGCTCAAGGAAACAGCCCGGGAGACCAAGGACATTTCTCCTGTTCTGGCCGGTTCGCTGACGCGTTCCATCCTCACCGGCGGCCGATATCCTCAGAACTTATATCAGGGGGTGATCGGTCGCATCCGGGCGGATCAGGCAAAGAAGGATAAATCAACGGGTAAATCTATGCCTAATGTTACGTACTTGCGGGCTGCAATTCTGAAGGCTGTGTTGCAGCGAAATCATAAAAAGGAGGTGCCAATGTCACTGGATAAGGAGAGGAAAGAAATATCATATCTGCTGGGAAGGCTGTTTGCGGTGCTTGAAAAGGCCCAGCTTGACGCCCTGGGCAAGGTGAATGCAACCATCAAGGACAGGTTTTTCAGTGCTGCATCCGCTACCCCGGCAAGTGTGTTTCCCCGCCTGCTGCGCCTGTCCCAGCATCATATCGAAAAGGCTGAATACGGATATGTATCCGACCGGCGTATTGCTGAAATCATGGAGCATGTGGACTCGTTTCCGGCCCACATGAATCTTCAGGATCAGGGACTGTTTGCCATTGGTTATTACCAGCAGAAAAACGCATTATACCGTAAAAATGTAAACCATGATGAAGGAGAGCAGAAATGAGTAATCCAATTCAAAACCGTTATGAATTTGTTCTGTTGTTCGATGTAAAAAACGGCAACCCCAACGGCGACCCGGACGGCGGCAATATGCCGCGCATCGACCCTGAAACCGGTCATGGCATAACCACCGATGTCTGCCTGAAACGGAAGATCAGGAACTATGTTGATCTGGTGAAGGAAGGGGAAAAACAATATGATATCTATGTGAAAGAAAAGGCAGTGTTGACTGAACAGCGACAACCAGCTTATGAAGCGGTGGCTGACGAAAAAGATAAAGCTACCAAAATCAGTAAAGCCCGGGTCTGGATGTGCACAAATTTTTTTGATGTCCGTACATTTGGCGCGGTGATGTCAACAAAAGAAAACAACTGCGGCCAGGTACGGGGACCGGTCCAGCTTGCCTTTGCCCATAGCATTGATCCGGTTGTTCCACTTGAGGCAAGCATCACCAGGATGGCCGTGGAAACCAGAAAGGAAGCAGACGCACAAAGCGGTGATAACCGGACAATGGGAAGAAAAACCTATATCCCTTACGGCCTGTATAGGGTACACGGTTTTATTTCGGCTCCTCTTGCCGAACAGACCGGTTTTTCAGAGGCAGATCTGGATCTGCTTTGGGAAGCCCTCATGAACATGTTCGACCATGACAGGAGTGCTGCCCGGGGCGAGATGGCGTCTCAAAAGCTCTTTGTCTTCAAACATGACAACAAACTGGGCAATACCCCGGCCCATAAACTTTTTGACCTGGTACAGGTGAAACGAAAAGAAGAGCTGGATGGCCCGGCACGATCCTTTACAGATTATGTTGTCACGGTTGGGAACCCGCCGAAAGGAGTTGAACTGTTTGAAAAGCTGTAAGATTGTGGAGAACAAACAATGATCTCCAACCAGGGCGAACTTATCGTCTACCAGGCCGAGGACGGTCAAACCAGTGTTGACGTGCGACTCAAAGACGAAACAGTCTGGTTGTCACAAGCTGAAATGACCGAGCTGTTCCAGCGAAACAAGCGTACAATTTCTGAACATATTCGAAATGTATTCAAGGAAGGCGAGCTTGAAGAAAAAGCAGTTGTCCGGAAATTCCGGACAACTGCCGATGATGGCAAGAGTTATCAGGTAACTTATTATAACCTCGATGTTATCATCTCGGTCGGCTACCGGGTGAAATCGAAGCAGGGCACTCGCTTCCGCATCTGGGCGACCTCAATTATAAAAGATCATCTGGTGAAAGGCTATACCTTCAACAGGAAACGGCTGGCGGAAAAAGGTCTTGGTGAGGTGCGGCAGGTGCTTGATCTGTTGAAGAGTACCCTGCAGGGTCATGGGCTGGTTTCTACTGAAGGAAGCGCCATCCTTGAAATTGTCAGTGCCTATTCCCGCACCTGGCAGCTTTTGTGGCAGTATGACGAGGATTCACTGGCAGGAGTAAAGAAAGCAGATAAAGGGAAGCAGGCAATGCTGGAACTTGCAACAGCCCGCACCGCCATTGCTTCACTGCGGGAAAACCTGCTGCAGAAGGGGGAAGCAACCGACATTTTCGGCCATGAACGGGGCGACGAACTCGCCGGCATCATCGGGGCAGTGCAGCAGACATTCGGCGGGCAGGATCTCTACCCGTCTGTCGAGGAAAAGGCGGCCAATCTGCTCTATTTTGTTATTAAGGATCATCCCTTTACCGATGGCAACAAAAGAATCGGATCATTTCTTTTTCTACTGTTCCTGAAACACAATGGATTCTCTGCAGACAGAATCCCGGACAGCCGGGGACTGGTTGCCCTCACCCTGTTGACTGCCTCCAGCAATCCGGACCAGAAGGATGTGTTAATCCGGCTTATTGTCAATCTGCTGATGGATGATGAGGCCAAGGAAAAAACTACGGTTCCCTGACCTTCCATTCAGTCCATCCTCCTGCCCGGCGGAGGAAAGCCTTGTCAAAGGTGAGAAAAATTTTATAACGACTGCTTGCCGTCAGGTGCATTGCGTCGGCGAAATCAAGACCTTCCCGTACAACCTCAGAACCTCGGCCAGATTTTCAGGTCTGTTGACGTGAACATTTTCAAGACCGAGGAGTTTGGTCAGGGCCTGGCGTATCTCAGCGGGTTTGAATGTAACTGATCACAGGGTATGCAAGGTCACGATTTATCAACCTCGTTTTTGTAAGCGGTCTCAGGTGCCGCAGGTTCGTGCAGTCGCTCCT
>CAZURY010000091.1:0-7307 GCA_964623145.1 uncultured Desulfobulbus sp.
GAGAAAGGTAGTTGCTGTTTGTCCGCTTTCGTTCCACTCAAGCAGACCTACAATGCTCATTTTCTTGTTTTTTATAACAGGAAAATAGAAGTAAGGTTCTAAATTCAGGTGTTAATCGTTTAGGCGCCGCGAATGAGCTCAAGCAGCTCTTCGGCGCTGATGCGGGCTCCGACGTCGGAACCCTCAAGCAGAGAGTTGGCAAGGTCCCGCTTTTCCTGATGCAGGCGAACAATTTTTTCTTCAATGGTATTGGCGGTTATCAGTCGATACACGGTTACCGGCCGTTTCTGGCCGATGCGATGGGCCCGATCCGCTGCCTGATCCTCCACCGCCGGATTCCACCAGGGATCCATATGCAGGACATAATCAGCCGCTGTCAGATTCAATCCAAGGCCCCCCGCCTTCAGGCTGATAAGAAAAAGATCACCCTCACCTGCCTGAAAGCTGTCCACCTGCCGTTGCCGCTCCCGCGCCGGAGTGGTGCCATCGAGGTATTTATAGGCAATCTCTTTCTCATCAAGAAGCTCCCGGATGAGCGCCAGATGCCCCGTAAACTGGCTGAAAACCAAGGCCTTGTGTCTGCTGGCAATCAACTCCTCCACGACTTCGGCAAAGACCCGAAGTTTGGTTGAAGGTATTTCGATGTCTTCGGAGATGAGACGAGGGTTACAGCAGGCCCGGCGCAAACGCATGATCTCGGCTAAAATGCGAAGATGTCGACCCGTTTTCTCCGCATTCCCCTCAATATTTTCCATGGCCTGCTGACGCAAGGCCTCATAGAAGGCGACCTCTTCCGAACTCATCTCCACCCGCAGGGTTATTTCCGTACGCGGCGGCAACTCTTCCAGGACCTGAGATTTGATGCGACGAAGCATAAACGGCCGGATCAATTTTTTCAGCTTTCGCCGGGCAACCTGATCATGATGTTTTTCTATGGGAATGCCGAACCGGGAATTAAAACGTTTATACGTCCCCAACAGACCGGGATTGATAAAGGAGAACAGGTTCCATAATTCGCCAAGATGATTTTCTATCGGTGTGCCGGTTGTTATGAGCTTAAACTTTGCCTTGAGTCGCTTGGCCGCCTTTGAACGTTTGGTTGCCGCATTTTTAATGGCCTGGGCCTCATCAAGGGCGATACACTGCCAGTCCACCTGCTCAAGCAGCTCAACCTCCTGCTGCAGCAGGGTATAGCTGGTGACTAACAGGTCATATTTGCCAAGCCCCCGTATTACCGCTTCCCGATCAAGGCTGCCGAGCATATGCATCTTCAATGTCGGAGCAAACCTGTTCACCTCCTGTTCCCAGTTCATACAGACCGAGGTGGGTGCAACGACCAAGGTTGGACCTTTACCGGCAAAATAGAGAATAACGGCCAGCGACTGCAAGGTCTTGCCCAGCCCCATATCATCGGCAAGACAGGCTCCTATTCCGAGCCTGGCCAGACGAACCATCCAGACAAATCCTTCAACCTGATAATCACGTAATTCAGCCTGCAGGGTTGAGGGAACCTCGGGAACAAAATCCTGTGCCTCATTGATTGCCTGCAGACGCTGTCGCCAGCCGTCATCAACGGTAGTCCGTGCCTGCCTGGTCAGTTCTTCAAGGGCGGGAGCTGCCAGAGGATGTACGTAGATTTCGTTTTCAGCACGTCCCTCCTCGCCAAAAAGAATGAGTTCCTCCAGGCGATTGCGAAACTCCTGGGTCAGAGCAAGAAACTGACCATCACCCATGGGAATAAACCGACTGTGGGATTTTTTCACCTGTTCGAGCAGAGATTTCAGCTCAATGACCTCGTCCTGGTCCACCTGCAGGTGTCCGCTTAAAGAAAACCAATCCTGCTGACTGGTCCGGATATTCAAATTCAACTGGTTAACACCGGTTTGACGACGCACAGCGATCTTTTCGCCTTCCGGCCACTCCAGAACAACCCGGTCACGGATTTCTTCAATTTCCAACAGAGCCTGCAAACATTCTTCAGGATCCAGCAGGTGCCATTCCCGCTCATTTTCCTGCTCAAGATCAATGGCCAGGTCAAGCATGGGGCAGCTTTCCTCAACCTCCCGCGCCTTTTCCTCCTCAAGGAGAAGATTTCTCCTGGTCTGCAAGCGCCGCCCCTTGACTTCGGCCATGATGTTCATTTCACCGACACCGGGTTTCAGATAAGGACCGGCATGGGAAAAGGGCTGCACAAACATCTCCAGCCTGAAGCCGCTGCCATAGGGAATGATGTGAATATGCGGGGTCGGATCTGCAGTAACAACGGTAACATCCTGCCCCTCTCTTCCAACATCAATGGAGGAATGCACCGTCATAAATGAGGCTATGTTTCCTATGGCATCCAGAACCTGACCGCTGGCTTCCACCGGAACCCGCAATCCATCCCGCCCGGTTATTTCAGCTACCCGCCTGTGCTCATCGGTGATGCGGACAATACGAAAGCGGGTCGGGGTTTCCTGCCAGACCACCACCTCTCCTTCGCCAATATCCCGAATAAAATGAATAAACAGGGTGTCACCATGGGACTCGACCACCAGTTCCGGCTCCCCGGCGACCAGCTCAACAGGCGTTTGCGGTGACTGTTCCAGAAATACATGTGGATGACCGATTATTGCGGGCAGGGCCTTTTCCATATTAAAGGTAAAGCCGCTGTTTTTCCCGGTTGGTTCACTGCTCGGCTCCAGGGCGGCACAGATATCCCGATCCTGGTCCGACAACCAGGTAAATCCATCCGCCTCCGCCAGTCTGTTTAAACCAATGGTCCGCCCCTTACTCCACTGACCCGATGCATTCCTTTTTTGCTCTTTGGGCACAAGACGCAGAGTATTATCAGTAAAACGGACAAACCAGGACAGCCTTGTGGTCTGTTCCTGCCCTCTGGCCGCACTCGTTACCTTGATCAGCTCCTGCAGGCTCTGTTTCCATGACTCATCAGGAGAAACAATATGAACAATCGTCCGGCACCCCAGTTGTTCACGCATCTTTTCCGCCCAGGCCCGCATCTCTTCCTGTTCAGGGGCAATTGTTGCCAACAGCTCTGCGGCTTCCATTGCAAGCCAGAGGAAACCGTGTTCCCGGGCTCTTGTATACAATTTAAAAAGGGCCTGTTGCAGCTCCGGTGGAATCTCAACCCCAATCCAATGCAGGCAGAGTATGGAGATCAAGGTGGAAAGACTGCGGTTCTCCGCCTGTAACTGATCGGAAAGAGCAAGCATGTCCGGTAAATCATTCTCAACGGAGCGGGCATAGGCATCCAGAAATCGAAAGGGCAGCTCCTCGGGAGTCCCCTTGCAGGCGGAAAGGACAATAGTCGTGGCCCCGATGACTGCCCGTATATCGCCTTCATCACCTCGGGCAAGAAGGGCAAGGATACAAAAGATACCGGTTAGTCCGAAAAAGAACGTTCCTTCCGGGCCGGCATATTGATTCAAACGATCAAGGTCCGCTTCAAAAGCAACTATCCCTGTCGGTCCTTCACCACGCAAAAAAGCCACAGTTCCGGCAAAACCGGATCCTAAAAAGGAATCTCCATGCTGGGTAATAAGTGACTGCAGGGCATCAAACCGCCCCTGAAGCAGGTAATACCCGGCCAGCATTCGATGAAAGGGAACCTGCTCCACCTGGGAGATTGTCAGAGCCTGGTCATCTTCGAGATAGTTGAGCACCTCCGGAAAATGAACAAGCCGTTCCATGGCATGTCGAAAAATTTGATCAAGGAGAAAAAACTGCATCGACCCCGGCAGACCGCCGAACCACTGGGCATCAAAAGGATTAGTGACGATCTGTACGGCCGGGGATTCGACCTCAAGGTGCTCCCGGCAATGCTGGGCAAGAAATTGACCACTCTCGTCAATTTTATCAAAATCACCGGTATACACCCCAATACGAAACTGGCGCATGGCACGCCAGCACCGGGTTGTCCATTTGCCATACATATAGGATACTGGAGCTTCTTTCTCGACCAGTCGGGCAAAATCGGCAAACCACCCTTCCTGCCGGCTCTTTCTGAGAAGATATTCGGCGATTTCGGGAAGACATTGATTGTGCAGGTTCAGCAACCCTGCCGTACGCAGATGATCAATACCGGCCTTAACCTCGACCCGGTTTATCTGATAGTGGCCGGCAAGTCCGATACATTTCGTCAAAAATGCGACCGATACCGGTTCATATATAATAGAGATACACTGAAGCAGATAATGGTCAAACGGAGCAAGTTCACTTAAAATTTGCTTGATATCGGCGGATACATTCATAAGAAATACGTCAGAGAAAACTGCTAAAAATATTTAACCATAATAGGACATTGCAGCTTGCGTCCATAAAAAATTCAAAAAAGAATCAACAAAAAAACCTGTCCGAGACGGCCGGCAATAAAAAAGCCCCCTGCGTTGCAAGGGGCCTGTCCATTCGGGCACACATGGCAATCCGAAAATGGGACCGGAAATTATTTAAGAATCGAATCATTCGTCCAGATCTCAGCCTTTTTCTGCAGGTCAGTCAACCAGTCCATAAGCAATCGGTTCCTTTGGTCAACAAGCAGCTGTTTGCGGAGTTGATCCTTTGTTTGTGTATCAATGGTGTCGTTGTTTTGCCGACGATCCATGATCCGGTAGAGGTAAAAAGTATTCCCCGTTCTGACAGGATGCTCAGGAAATACCGTTTTCGGGGGCAGGGAAAAAGCATCGACAATAACCTCACCGGGTACGCCATCAGCCCGCGTTGTACCGCGTTTAAGATAATCCGTCAAAATGATATCCTTGCCGGTAAGCTTTCCTTCTTTTTGAGCCCGTGCAAGCAGTTTGTCCGCCTCCTTTTGGGCGAAATCAACAGCCTGCTCCTTTTGATAATCCCTTATGACCCGTTCTCGAACATCGGCCAGCGGAGGCACAACAGGCGGTTTGACATCAGTAACAAACAGGATCGCATACCCCTTCTTTACATCAACCAGGGAACTGAGTTCACCCTTGCCCAGGGAAAAGGCCTCTTTGGCAAAGGCAGGGTCTGCGACAACTCCTTTCGGCAGCGCGGAACGGGAGAAAAAATCTGTCTGGATGACCTTTACCCCCTGCTGCTTGCTGTATTTTTCCAGACTACCCGCCCGCATGATTCCTTCATAGGCTGCTGAAGCCTCCTTGAACGCCAGAGCCTTTGCCTCTTCCTTTTTCACTTTTTCGGCAAGCTCGCTTTTAACATCAGCAAAAGGACGGGTCACGGCAGGACGAATCTCTTCGAGCTTGATGATATGAAATCCAAATGGAGAACGAACGAGGCCGCTGATCTCCCCCTGGTGCAGGGAAAAAACCGCATCATCAAAAGATTTGACCATTCTTCCCCGGGGAAAAAATCCGAGATCGCCCCCATTTTTTGCCGTCGGTCCCTCTGAAAACTTACCGGCAAGCCCGGCAAAATCTTTGCCGGACTTAGCCAGCGCAAGGACTTTTTCCGCCTCTTTTTTCTTTTTGGCCACCAATTGTTCATCAGCATCCTTATCCACTTTAAACAGGATATGACGGGCATGCCTTTGTTCCGGAACCTGATACGCTGCCAGGTCATTCTCGTAACGCGATTTAAGCTCGTCATCACTAAGCTGCACCTGACTCATTGCCTTGTCGGCATCAAAAAGAAGATATTGCACACGTATCTTTGGTTCGGTTGTATACTCATTTTTATGCTGTTCAAACCAGGCGGCAAGGTCAGCATCCTTCACCTCAACCTTGTTCTCAAAATCCGCGCCGTTGACCGCCTGAACCGCAAGTTTGATTTCTTCACCCGCAAAATCAAGCCATTTCTTCACTTCGCTTTCAGGCAGAACGGCAAAAGAGCCGACAGCCCGGACAACCCGTTTCGTCAACATCTCATTGTACAGACCGCCTTCAAACGATTTCGGTGTCCGTCGATTTCGATTGAGGATTGTTTTATATCTTTCGAGATTAAAGTGGCCATCTTTTTGAAAAACCGGCATCTGTTCGACTTGCCGCTGTATGGCTTTTTTGCTGATTGTAAGCCCCATGGCGGCAGCGCCCTGACGCAGAAGTTCATCCTGGATCAACTGGCCGACCACGCGACCTTTTAAATTGATCTTATCAAAAAAATCAGGCGGCACCTGCCCGTTAAACTGCCTGCGGTATTTCTCCACAGCCTGGTCATAAGCCTGCTGATATGCCTGTATGGAAATCTCTTGACCATTGACAACGGCAATGGAGTTGCGATTTCCGTTCATATTACTGCCGACCCCCCAGAAAATAAAAACCACGGCAATCAAAAGAACCATGCCCTGGATCAGTGTTGACTGGGCTTTATTTCGTAAAATTCTCAACATAATTTCCACACTCCATGGAAGAACAATGATACAACAAAAATGCACTGCGCGCGAAAAATGCATTATGTTCAATTTTCAGGTAAGTTACCAGTGAAAAATGCACATCCGTCATCTCGGTAACCCGGCAGGGCCGTTGAAAAAAAGATATTCCGGATAACAGGCCGAATTTTACAACGGGTTTACCCTGCATATTTCACAAAGGTACCTGGTCCGACAATAAAAACACAGGCGCGGCTGGAATTTCTTTTTTGCCGCAACCTTTCCGCCCCACCGGACAATCGATCAGTATCCTCGAAAAGGCCGCACTTCAACCGCAGTATGACGACAAAACATTTGTTTCTTCATCCAAAAAAATAAAGAGCCATGCTTGACAAAAACCATTTGTTAGAGTAAGAAATTCATGTTTTTTACTCGAAAAATTTTTTAAATCCATATAACGTCTAAGGAGGATACAAGATGGCAACAATTGAGCACAATGGCAAGAATTACGAGGTTGATGAAGACGGATTCCTACTCAACGGCGCCGAGGAATGGGACGAAAACTGGGTAGATTACGTGAAAGGCGTGGAAGGAATCAGCGAAATCACCGATGAGCACCAGAAAGTTATTGATGCCCTGCAGGAATACTACAAGAAAAACGGTATTGCCCCCATGGTTCGTATCCTCTCCAAGACAACCGGCTTTCCGCTGAAACGCATCTATGAGCTATTTCCATCCGGACCGGGTAAAGGCGCCTGTAAAATGGCCGGCCTGCCGAAACCAACCGGTTGTGTATAACAACACATTCCAGTTAGTATAAAAAAAGGAGGCTGCTTTGCAGCCTCCTTTTTTTATGTTCGAATAACTCTTCCTCAATGCCGGAAAACCAGCGACGGGTTGAATGCAGATTACCGGCTTCTGCCGATTTTACCTTCTTTTCGAGCACCTTCTTTAGTCAGTTCCGCCACAAGTCGCTCATGTATGCTCTCCACCTGCTGCAGGTAATCCG
>CAZURY010000092.1:0-7285 GCA_964623145.1 uncultured Desulfobulbus sp.
ATTCTCTTCCCCGCACCTCCTTTATACTTGGTATTTAACAAACGTTATCCGCGAACAAATGCGGTTGCTTCAAATTGTCCGGGATGTTCGGCACAGCCCTTTTGCAGAAGCAGGATAAATGCAGTGAACTCTCCATGTTTTTCCATATAAATATGTCCGTCCATCTCTTCAATAATTCGCCGGGTGATAGTCAGGCCCAGACCCAACCCCTGCCCTGATGGTTTTGTAGTGAAAAAAGGTTCAAAAATAGCTTCCTGGTCCTTTTCATCCACCCCGGGGCCGTTATCCAATACTTCGATACGAACCATATCCTCAAAAAAACTGCCGGCAACCCTGACACTGCCTTTTGTGCGGCCCTGAACTGCGTGAACGCCGTTGGTAATCAAATTAACCAGGGCCTGCTGCAGGAGTAGAGAATTGGCCCGGACCCGGATATCCTCGGGGTTCAAGTCAATAGCCACAATGATACCGTTTTTTCTCAGCATGGGGGCCAGGATTTCCAGGGCGCCGTCCACAACACCCTGAAGCGGCAGACTGCTCATATTGCCCCGGCTTTTTCGCGAAAAAATCTTCAGCTGTGTCCCTATGCCGGCCATACGCTCCGTCAGCTCGGCAATCTGATCAAAATTGGAAATTGCCTCATCAATACGCCCCTTGACCAGTAATTCCCTGCCATTGGCTCCATAGGCGCGAATAGCTGCCAACGGCTGATTAAGTTCGTGATTGATTCCGGTCGCCATCTGACCGATGGCTGCCAGTTTTGCAGTATGAATCAATTCCTTGCGCGCATGCCGGAGTTTTTCCTCAGCCCGACACCGGTCTTCAATCTCCAGCAGGAGTTTGCTGTTAGCCTTGCTTAAGGCGCTGGTCCGCTCAGTAACCCGCCGCTCAAGATCAATGTTTATCTCTTCAAGCATTTTCCGGCGCTCTTCTTCATGACGTTTCTGTTCACGCAGCCGCAGGCGTTGTTGTCTGTACATCAACCCAAGGACAACCAGCAGAACAAAAGCAGCGGCAACTCCGATGAGCGTTCGCCGAACCAGCAAACGCACGTGCTTGGTATCACTTAAAATGTGCACCTCCCACCCGGCCTGGGGCATGGTTCGGCTCTGCTGCAGGTATTCCTTGTGGCGACTATTTTCCAGCAGGGTAAGCAGAGTGCCTGTATCCGTCGATTTGGTTGCCAGAACCGGAATAGGCGTCAGCCGGGCATTTGGGTATCGCCTGCTTCGTTCGATTCTGTTTTGTACTTCCCGGGACAAGGGGTGAAGAGTCTGAAAGCGCCAGGCTGGATTGGTGGTCAGAAAAATAACGCCATCGGGGTCGGTGACTAGAAATGTTTCGTCCCGGTGCCCCCAATTATGTTCCACTTTGTCTATATTGATCTTAACGACCACGGCCCCGAGGATTTCCCGGTCGCTTCGAACGGGATAGGCAAAGTAATAACCACGGCGGCTCGAGGTTGTCCCCAGGGCAAAATACCGTCCCAACTGGCCCTGCATGGCCTGTTTGAAATAGGGTCGATAACTGAAATTTCTCCCGACAAATGGCCGCTCGGCATCCCAGTTGGAGGCCGCAATGGTCAGACCCTCGCGATCCATCAGATAGGTATCGGCTGCATCCGAGATGCGGTTGATGGTAGCAAGGTAACGGTTTAAGGCTTCAATACGTTCACGACCACCAGGATTTTTAATAAAGTTGACCAGTCCACTGTTGGTCGCCAGCAACTCCGGTAGCCCCTCATATTTTTCCAGAACACCCTGCAGGTACGCAATATAGAGTTCAAGGCGCACATTTCCCTCACCGGCAAGATCCAAAAGCCCCTGCCGGGAGGTAAAACGGGCTGTCATAAAAATAAGCGCCCAGAGAAGCACTCCTGTGGTAAAGAAAAAAATAAAACCACAGGAGCGAAAGAGTGAAGATGATTCTCCACAGAACCATCTTCTTTTTACCAGGGTCATAAACGGCATATGCGCCTTCTTTTCAACAGGATACCAGGGTATCCGCTCACGTTCAATGAAAGATGGCCTTACTTAAATTCAATCAGACATCGCTCTGTCTGCCTGAATGTATCAAGCTGACACAAGGATAACCATCGCTCTCATACTCCATTTTGACGGAAAGCGCCGTTCCCATGTCTGATTCTACATGGCAACCAGGGGCAGATAATCCGGACTCCAGCGCAACCTGCGGATCAGTTCCTTTAAACGTGTGGGGTCATCCTGGTGTTGAAATGTTGAAAACGCACAATTCCTGCTTACACCAAGCTTAATTGCCGATTCCCCAACGGCCTGGGCAACCTTGAGGCTTACATCGGCAAGCGCTGTAACCTCCGGAAGAAGAGCGCCTTTTTTTAATTCCTCCATTGTAACCGTGCCTGCGACGGCCCGGGCAGCCGCTGTAAAGAATTCAGGTTTCACTTCTCTAGCTCCCGATGCCAGAGTGCCAAGACCCACTCCGGGAAAAACAAAAACATTGTTTGCCTGACCGACCCGGTACATTTTGCCATCATGTTCAACATCGGGAAACGGAGAACCGGTAGCCACCAGAGCCCGGCCATCCGTCCACCTATAGATATCAGCCGGGATGGCTTCGGCATGATCGGTCGGATTTGAAAGCGGCATAATAACCGGACGATCCGAATTTTCCATCATCAAATCAATGACTTCATGACTGAAACATCCAGGCTGGCCGGAGGTGCCGATCAAAACAGTAACCTTGGCTTTCCGCACCACATTTTCAAGACGCAGATCACCTGTCTCCTTGAGCCATTCAAGGCTTGCCGGGTCCTTGGCAAATTTTCGTTTATACGGCAGAAGATCCCGATCCGTGGTGATAAGTCCTCTGGAATCCAGGGCATAAATTCGTGCAAGGGCCTCCTCGTTAGAGAGTCCCTGTTCGCACAAAGCGGTCTTTATCTGCTCGGCAATGCCCACCCCGCCGGCACCGGCGCCGTGGATGAGATACACCTGGTCCGTAAGCGCTTCTTTTTTCAGGCGCATGGCTGCAAGGATTCCGGCCAAAGCCACAGCGCCGGTACCCTGGATATCATCATTAAAAGAAATCAGATCATGGAGATAGGAATCGCGAATGGCAAAGGCATTCTGTTTGGAAAAATCCTCCCACTGACAGAGCGCATTGGGAAAGACATGACGAAATGCCCGGGCAAAACGCTGGACAAAATTTATGTACTCATCGCCTTTAATTCTTGGGTGCCGCCATCCTAAATACTCATCATCATTGAGCAGATCCTGATTATCCGTTCCCACATCCAGGGAGATGGGCAAACAATGCCAGGGAGCTATGCCGGCGCCCTGGGTATACAGCATCAACTTGCCGACACAGATGGCAATACCGCCTGCCCCCTGATCGCCGATACCAAGGATTCCCTGATTATCGGTAACCACGGCCACCCGGATATCGCGGGTCTGAAAGCGGCGAAGCACGTCCTCGGCATATTCGATATTTCCCGGATAAAAATGAAGGCCGTTGGCCGAACGAAACATGGAAGAAAAATGTTGACAGGCCAGACCGACCGTAGGGGTATAAATAATGGACATATAACGGGCGATGTCGCTGCGTATCAAGGCGTGCGCCAAGGTAACATTTCGATCAAACAGAGAACGAATATAGATAAACCGCTCAATATCGCTATTTTTATTTTCTACCTTATAACGGCTGTTTTCTACCTGATCCTCCAGGCTTCTGGTAGCTGGAGGCAGCATGGAAATCAGACCGAGACGACGTCGTTCTTCAAAGGTAAATGCCGTTCCCTTGTTAACAAAGGAATTGCCATGGATACTGGTACCGGAATCGTAAACATAAATTTCACGGGTGTTGCCGTACTCATCATATTTGAAGATAGCGGAATTTTCTGACATTTCGTATACTCCCTGAATAATGGTGGGGTATGGAGAACAATGAATTCTTACGACAAGAATCCTTTATTTCTTTTCTTGTAGCACTCTGCGTAGAGACAGGCAATGACAAGCTGGCAAAAAATATTGAAAAACAGCATAACCTCTCCCGAGGAGATTGCACGATGCCTGGGTGGCGATCCACAGGAGATACGACTGGTTGCAGAGACGTATCCATTACGTATCAACGCCTATTATCTGAATTTGATACAAAAAACAGGACTTCCTCTTTTCCGGCAGGCCGTACCCGACATACGAGAGCTTACAGACACGGAAGGAATGGTTGATCCCCTTGCCGAAGAGAAGCTCAGTCCCGTTGCCAATCTTGTGCATAAATATCCGGACCGGGCCCTGTTTCTTGTCTGTCATGAGTGCGCCATGTATTGCCGATTCTGCACGCGAAAGCGAAAGGTGGGAACACCGGAGATGGTCATCAGCGAGCAGTCCATTGAGAGGGGGTTCAACTATTTGTATAATACACCGGAAATCAAAGAAGTCCTGCTCTCCGGCGGGGATCCGTTGCTGCTCAGCGACCGGAAACTGGAATACATTCTTACCCGGTTACGGAAAATTCCGTCCATAGAGGTTATCCGTATAGGAACCCGCGTGCCCTGTACTCTGCCCATGCGTATAACCTGCGAGCTGGTCGACATGCTGAAAAAATTTCATCCGCTCTATATCAATACCCATTTCAATCATCCCGCTGAAATTACAGCCGAGGCAACACTTGCCTGTACCCGGCTGGCTGACGCCGGTATTCCTCTGGGCTGCCAGACCGTGCTCCTTAAGGGAGTTAATGACGATGCCCGGACTATATACCGACTCATGCGTAAACTACTTGCCATGCGGGTGAAACCTTACTATCTGTTCCAGGCTGATCTCACCCGCGGCACCTCCCATTTCCGTACCCGCATAGAGACCGGCCTTGATATAATGCAGCACCTGATCGGGCATCTTTCGGGCATGGCAGTGCCTACCTTTGC
The DNA here is from genome assembly GCA_964623145.1 of uncultured Desulfobulbus sp. Classification (GTDB taxonomy): domain Bacteria; phylum Desulfobacterota; class Desulfobulbia; order Desulfobulbales; family Desulfobulbaceae; genus DRLX01. The sequence continues at coordinate 4,901 of CAZURY010000092.1, forward strand.
CCTGGACGCACCCGGTGGTGGAGGTAAAATCCCCCTGACGCCCGATTATATAAAAAAATGTGATGAAGTACTTGAATTTACCACCTATCGAGGTACATCCTGCCTATATCCCAACAGATAGGAACCCCGGAAACAGATGAATTTTTTTCCTTAAACAGAAAAGCTTTCTTGAAGTGACAAGTAAACCTGATATATAATAGTGTATTCTATTACCTAATTTGAGAGTTTCACCCCATCCGGAGTCTCGCAGATAAGCGAAACGTAGTGAAGACTTCGGGCTCGCTTACCCGGAGTCTCGCAGGCTCGCTTACCTGCGCTGTCCCATGTAGGCTTAACTACAGGTAAGCGAGGAACGAGACTCCGATGAAACAGCACAAAACCTACAGCTTGGGGCGAAATGAAAATCGCTCAATTTAGGTAGGTATTACTCAATTTTACCTTGGTACAATCATGACAATGAGCCGGGACCAGGTCATTCAGACCGTTCTGCAATCAGAGGATCTTCCTACTTTACCGGCGGTAGCCTCTAAACTCCTTGTGATCGCAGGCAAGGAAGAAACAACCTTGACTGATATTGCCAACCTGATCAGCAAGGACATGGCCCTTGCCGCAAAAATACTCAAAGTTTCCAATTCCGCTTTCTACTCGTTTCCCCAGCAGATCAGCTCAATCAACCAGGCGGTTTCAATCCTCGGAACCAACGCAGTCCGCAGTCTGGTCCTCTCCTTTTCTTTTCTTTCCATGCGAAAGAAAAATAAAGATACAACCGCCTTTAATTTTAAACAGTTCTGGGAACAGTCACTGGCCGGTGCGGTTGCTGCCAAGTTAATCTTAGAACAGGTCCCGGGGGCGGATACGGAGGAAACCTTTATTTCAGCCTTGCTCCACAACATCGGCCAACTGATATTTGCCTCAACTCTCCCTGAGCTTTACGAACAGGTTCTGACCCGAATGGCTGCAGAGGAAGGGGCTGTGGAAAGCAAAATCGAGAAGGAGATTATTGGCGAAGAACACTCCATTGTCGGCTTTGCCGTGGCTGAACACTGGGGATTTCCCGAATCACTTCTGTTACCGATCAAATATCATCATAAACCCGAACAATATGATGGTGGGGACAAACAGGTCGCCCGCAGTATCAATGCCATCTACCTGGCCGATATCCTGATCGGCATTCTCTACTCCGACAATCCGCAGGAATTTCACAAAATATTTAGAAGCGAAGCGAAAAAACGGCTTGGTCTCAAGGTGCTGGCCATCAATAAAATCCTCAGAGAGGTCCACTCTCTTGTCGATCAAACTGCAGAATATTTCGGTCTTTCCATGAAGCCGACAAAATCGGTGGAAGAAATTCTGCAGGAAGCCAATCTCAGACTCAGTATGCTCAACATGTCCTATGAGGAGATGAACCGAGAACTGATTCATTCCAAGATGGAACTGGAAAAATTAACCCGAGAACTGGAACAAAAGAACAAACTACTTGAAAATCTAGCCAACATCGACGGCTTGACCGAGATCAACAACCACAGGTTTTTTCAAAATTTTCTTGATCAGGAAATTAATCGATCTATCCGTAATGAAAGGGCAATATCTATTCTACTGGCCGATATTGATAACTTTAAAAAATTTAATGACACGTACGGCCATCAGACTGGAGACTTTATCCTTAAGGAACTCTGTCGGGTCTGTAAAGAACAGATTCGCGAATACGATCTGATGGCTCGGTACGGTGGAGAGGAATTCATCTTTGTTCTACCGGAAACCGGACCGGATGAGGCTCGGGTAGTCGCTGAAAAAATTCGGTCAACTGTAGAAAAGTATACCTTTGATGATGGAAAAAACACCTACAAAGTTACAATCTCCATCGGTGTTGCCAGTGCCCATCCAACCGGACGAGATTTCAAAAAAAATGAATTCATCGGGTTGGCTGATGAAGCTCTATACCTGGCCAAGGAAAAAGGTCGTAACCGGGTCGCCATGTATAATCCGAGTAAAAGAAAAAAATGGTATAAATTCTGATGGCTCAACAAAAAAAGAAACACGAATTCCTGTCTTTTCCTGTTTATCTTCTTGGTGGTTTCTTTCTACTCGTTTTGATATCTCCCGCCATTGCCGCACCCGCAAACTCCTGTAAATATCTGATGGAAAACAAATGTCTTGATTGTCATTTCGAGACCAGGATTTGTCAAAAAATTGCAAAAAACAAGGGAAAGAGATCGTGGAAACGCACTATCAAATCCATGATCAGGCATGGAGCAGAGCTGACGCCTGATGAACAGACAACCCTGGTTGGATGTTTTATTGACCGGGATCCTGAAATTCTCTCCTTTTGCGGTATGAAATAACGTTTTTGCTGCCGACGGGCGGTACCGGAGTACATCTTTTTTC
>CAZURY010000093.1:0-7263 GCA_964623145.1 uncultured Desulfobulbus sp.
TGGAACCGCCTATGTTTCCTGCCCTGATTATCTTGCCGCCACCGGTATGCGCGTTCTGGCAACACCGCTCAAGGGTGATCCGGTGATAATTTCCGGCGAGTCGGGGGCCGTCACCACCGGTTTACTTCATCTATTGATGGAGTCAACCATCGGCAGGGCTAAATCCCTGCAATTAGACCTCGGCCTGGATGACAACTCCAGGGTGCTGCTGGTTTCAACTGAGGGCAATACTTCGCCTCGTGCGTTTAGGGACGCGGTATGGTATGGAGAGTACAACGATCAGGAAAAAAACCGTCGGAAAAAATAACCTCGTTTGTAACCACAGGATTTGTAACTGTGCGATTTTACCTACCCTCGTTTTTATGGAACAATTAACCGAACACCAGCAGATATTCCAAAATTTACGGCAGATTGCCGATGCGGTTCATGCCCTGTTCGGGCCCAACTGTGAGGTTGTTATTCATGACCTGTCCGATTTGCAGAAATCTCTTGTCTATATGCAGGGTGATGTTACCGGGAGAACCGTCGGCGCTCCGGCAACCGACCTGCTGACCAAACTGCTGCAGCAAAGTCCTGATAAATGTGATCATCACCATAATTATAAATCGGTTACCAGTGACGGCCGGTGCCTGAAGTCCGCAACTACTATTATCAAAGACAGCAAGGGCAAGCCGGTGGCCGCCTTCTGTATCAACCTGGACACTACAGAGTATTTTAATGCTATCCATGCCCTGTTGCCTTTTATCCATGACCTGGAAACCGGTAAGTATCCGAGTAAGGAAACTTTCGCCGACTCCCCGGCCGATACTATCCGCACTCTGTTTGTCCGGGCGGTGGAGGAGATCGGCAAACAGCCGGGGGCCATGTCGATAGAGGAAAAGACCAGGTTCATCGAGATGATGAAACAGAGCGGGGTTTTTCAGTTTAAAGGCGCTGTCGAGCAGGTGGCGGGACTCATGGATGTAACCAAGTGCACGGTTTATAATTACTTGAAAAAAGTTTCCTGACGAAACGATATGCCTGCCCCGTCCGTTGCCGGAATCATCCTTGCCGCCGGCAGGAGCCGACGCATGGGAGCCAACAAAATGCTGCTGGGATTTCGGGGCAAACCGATTCTCCAGCATGTAATTGATACGGCCCGGGCCTCTTCCCTTGGTCCGCTCATTCTTGTTTTAGGCGCTGAGTACGAGCGAGTTCGGGCCCAGGTTGATACAACGGATATTTTTGTTGTTGAAAATACAGACTATGCCCGTGGCTATGGAATTTCTCTACAGGCAGGTCTTAACGCCCTCCGCCATCCCTGCAGCGGCGCCATGTTTCTTCTTGGCGATCAGCCGCTTCTCACCGCTACCACCGTTGATACGCTTGTCGCTGCTTTTTTGCAGGAGCCTTACCGGTGGGTGGCTCCCAGTTATTGCGGTCGGCGTGGAAATCCGGTGATAACCCCAAGTTCCTGGTTTGATAAAATTTATGCTCTTACAGGTGACATCGGGCCGCGGGTGCATTTAAAAGATCCGGCCGCCGGGCTGAAGCTTGTTGCGGTGGATGACGAAGGGGTGATCTTTGATATAGACAGGCCGGAAGATTACCGGCGCTTACAGGGGATGTGACTGTTTATTTCCGGTCCGACGTTCTGAGGTAGGGCGCATACAGGGTGCGAAGTTCTTCAAGAGATTCCTCAAACACAAAGGGGATTATTCGGGCGTGCAGGTCAAGGTTGACCAGGGCATTGACTGAAGAATCTTTTTCAGAGGCATCCCGTAAACGTTTGACCATCGACTTATTGACCCGTTGAATGTCTTCATAGGCCTGTTTCAGGCCCTGAAATTCCATGTCGACTGTTCCGTTTTCCCTGGCGATAAAAAACTGGGCCAGGGCGTACATGGAAAAGGCACGGTACAAGGTCTCTCTGTCATTGGCCAGCGGCAGATGAAAACGGGCCATGGGTCGCAGGAAAGCTGTGTGCGGACAACCGCTGGCAGCCATGACCAGCCCCATATAGGAGGAAATTGCCCGCTGGATAGTTGTTGCCTGACGGATTTCCCGCTCGCTGGTGATGACGGTAAGCTGTATTTCTTCATAGGAGAGCAGCGTTGTGAAACGGTGTACAATTCCGGAAAGTTGAGCTGCTGCGGGACACCATTTTTTTCCTTCCATTTCTCTGCAGTTCGGGCATTGGTGGAAATCAAGCCGACACCAGTCCGGTAACCTTGAGCCTTCCATACCGGGAAGTTCAAGAGTTTTTTCATCAAGCTGGAGAGCAAATGTTTGCTCAGTTGCTCCGGGAAGTCTGAAAATATAGTGAATCTCTATGGGGTGCATATAAATTGTGGTTTTTCAACGACCGGAAAGGTATCCGTCGGCGTCCCGATAGCGCGGATATCTCCTTGTTCATTAAAGGAAAAATGCAGTATTTTTGCCTGTTGAATCCTGTGCAGATCCTGAGTTGTTATTGAAAGATGTGACGCCAGACCATGCAGATCCGTATAATAGACTTTATTTCTTCTGTTATAGGCGCCGTATCGTTTCAGGTTATAAAAACTCCACAGCGCCAGGATACCTGAGGCCGCAAAGATGCCGATGGAAAAGATGTTGAGCTGGACAAAAAATTCATCCAGGCCGCCAAGTTCCATGATATGTGAATACAGGATTTGAAAACCCAGCAGCCAGGCAATAACACTGATCAGGGGCAGCCAGAGATAGAACCAGAATCCCCAGAAAAGAAGTGTCAAAATCCTTTCTCCAAAAATCAGCGGCATGGATTTCAGATCCGGCCGGTTGATGATCAATTTTTCCGGATAATTCTGCAACGGATCATCAATGGCCATCTTCTTGTCCCGGTACTCTGTTTTTGTCATTTTTTCTTTTCAAGAGGGTTTTTGATATTCTTTTTTCCCGGATTCCCCTGTCAGGACTTTTCCAGAGCGCCCGTGTCCCCCTTGGTTTCAGGATAGCTTTGGGCAGGCCGACGGCAATGGTAAAAATGTTGATCAACCAGAAGGCAACCGGATACCAGATGATCCAGAAATATATTTTTCCGAACTGTTTGTCATATTTGGCATCTATGGTCATGCTGACTGCAAATTGTATCAGGCAGGTAATACCGAGCAGCAGGCCGGTCCATCCCGGTAACAGGGACTTTATTGTCAGCATGGGCGGCAACGAATAGAATTTACCGACAGCCCAGAGCAGAGTGATGACGATCATGGAGTAGGCCCAGAGGACGCTGGTAAAATACTCCACAAAGACCATGAACATCCGTCTTCGTTTCCAGTCCCATAGTCGAAAGAAATTTTTTAAAAATACTTCGGCTCCGCCTTGGGCCCATCGCAGCCGCTGCTTCCATAATCCCTTAAATGTCTCGGGCATGAGCAGCCAGCAGAGGGCATGCGGCTCATAACGAACATCCCAGAAGTTCAACTGCAGCTTCCAGCTGATGTCGATGTCTTCGGTCACCATGTCCATGTCCCAGAAACCAACTTCCTGCAGGGCGGCGCGACGAAAGGCGGCCACGGCCCCGGAGACGGTGAACACCCGGCCGTATATTCGCTGCGCTCTTTTGATAAGACCGATGATGGAGGAAAATTCACCGACTTGAATTTTACCGAGCAGGGTTGACCTGTTGCGTATTCTCGGGTTGCCGGTAACAGCGCCGACCCGGGGACTGCTCTGCAGGTGCCAGACCATCCACCGGGTCGCCCAGGGATCAAGAATGACATCGCCGTCAATACAGATGAGGTATTCATGGCGGGCGATGAGTGCGCCAAGGGTGAGACCACGGGCCTTGCCCTGATTGGCAAGAAGATGAATGACCCGAAGCCGCTCGTTTTTTTGAGCAAGCTCGTCGAGTATTGTACCGGTGTCATCGGTGCTGCCGTCGTTTATGACGATGATTTCATAGTCATCATACTGCTGCAGGCAGAGCCATTGGATGGTCTCTGCAATATTTGCCGATTCGTTGTGGCAGGGAACGATAATGGAGACACCCGGCCATTCTGCTAATTTGGGTGGTTGTGTGACATCCTCGCCAAATGGTTTTTCCCAGCGGACAAAATAAATGATCGCACCCGTCATCCACAGGTAGGCCATAAACAGTGGATAATAATAGGTGAAGCTGAAAAATGATGAAACAACCCTGGCAAGGAATTCAATCATGGCTGTTCCTCTTCCATGAGTTGGTTATCCGGGCAAAAAGTCGGCGCATTCTGCCGGCCTCCGGATGATTCTGCGGAAAGTCGTCCGGGTAATAGGCAAAGGAAATGATGCCATGTTGCTGTAAAAGGGCGGCTTGGGCAACGATATCCGCAGTGGCGATTTTGTGTCGTTGCCACCAGTCGACGCTCTGCAGCTCAAAGACGAGTGATGCCGGGTGGATTGTTTCGGCCAGCGCCCTGTCTGCAAGGTTTGCCAGCCAATGGTCGTTATCGGCGGCTTTTTCCATAAAGGGCATGGCAAGCACAAAGGTATAATCATAAGCCTGAAGAAAAAGCGGCAGTGACTGGGCAAACCACTGTTCACTTTTTGGTTGCAGGATCGGGAGGGCATAGAGATTTCTTCCCGACCGGGCATGGGGCTGATATTTGTGTACAGTGGCCATAAGTGATCGGGAAAAGTTGATAAGGATCTTGGTTTTAAAACGACTCCACTGTTCCATCAGGGATTTATTGGCATGTATGCGGGTGATGTCTGCGGGAAAACCGGCTTTTTTGTAGGCGGCAAGCGCGGCCGGGGATGCATCTTCATAGTCGGAGAGGACAGCATCATCATGAAAGAGGATACCGTCTAACGACCCGGATTGTGCAAGATCCTCATACATTTTCCGGATAAGCGTTACGGCTTTTTGGTTAAAAGGAGAAAGGCGCTGGTTCCGGGAGGTGGCGGGCTGTTTTCCCGTAGCTGTTTTTATTGCCTGTACCTGAAGAGCATCCTGCCCCTGGCCGAGTGTAAAGGCCAGCATCGGCATCCAGGCATATACTTTGAGCCCGCAATGTCTAAGCGCTTTGGCTGTTCCGGGGAAAAGGTTGCGGCGCATGGGCAGGACCCGATTGGGAAAATAAAGTTCTTCGGCGACATCATTACCGTCCGGATCGGCAAAGGCCTGGAGCAGGACGGTTGTCAGGCCCAGATTGCATACCCGTTCTACCAGGAGCGCTAGATTTTTTTCCTGCTGCCCGATATCCGGATCATACACATAATCCAGGTCAACCTGGGCGGCCAGCATGGGTGGTACATCAGCAGGCAAGCCCGGCTCTTTGTCGTTGATCGATTGAGTCGGGGTGGATCGGATGGAGGCACAACCGCTTAAAATCAATAACAGGCAGCTTAGCAGGAACGGGGTTGTCCAACTATACAGGTCATGCTGTCGGCAGGCCTTTTTTTGATCCGTGTTCTTTCGTGACAAAGGCATCATGGATCGGCTGTTATTGAAAGGGTTCCGTGGACTTGGAGATAAATGGGCGGATAGAGATTGTGGTTGGACGGTTGTCGAGAAAGCCGTCATATTCATATCCCCAGTTAATGATATTGTGACGAGGCAGGTCGGCAAGAAGGCGAGGAAGGCCATTGTCCGGGCGCTTGACAAGCAGACTTATTTTTGAGAGCAATTCGGATGAATACAGATGGCCAAGGCTTGTTTTCACTGCTTTCTCAATATTTTTTTTCGTGTCGTTACGGGCATCCAGGAGGAGAAAATCAAAATATTGCAGGAGAAATGCGGTTTTCCGGGTAGTCAGTTCCGGCAACCGGTCAAGGGGAAGAACCAGGGCGAGCTCGATGAACGGCTGCCATTCCTGCAGAGCGTCGAGTTTTTCAAGACTGTCGATAATCCCGGATTCGGCGCTTGTCTGCAGTAATTGTTGTCGAAACATTTTTCGTCTTGCCGGGTTCCAGGAATGTATGGAGCTGTCTGTTGCGGTTGTAGAGGAGCTCATTTGCAGGAGATTATCCACTAGGGGAGGTGAGTCGACAAGCACGCCTTCGCAGAAGGCGGCTTTGCCCATTTCACTGAAAAATGTATTATTAATCGTTGGCTGTTGTGAAGTTTTTGATGCAAATAAGATAGGCGGCAACCAGAGAAATGTCCCGGTGTCTCCGCGATGGGCGGCGTGCCAGGTCAGTCGGCTGAGCCGATCCTGGGCCAGCGGAAAAACCGAATTGGGAAAAAGCGCCTTTATCCCCTTTGAATTCCGGATGATGGGCGCAAAGCTGACCATGGCAGGGGAAATGGATTTCAGGCGGTCGAGCAGGAGACTGAATCGTTTTTCGGTCGTGGGTAGAGGATCGAGGAGGTCTTTGCTGTTGACCTTGAAAAAATGACGGATCGGCGGGGTAATGTCAGGGTCAAGATAGCCACGGTAATCGGAAAGATCCGGGTTGAGCGTTGGATAAACCCGGCCGATTTCCTGGAGGTTGCTGATGTCCGCCGGCACCGGATTCAGGGTCAGGGTGATATCCATGCCTGCCTGTGCGGCTGCTTTCAATGCCGCCTTTGTATATCGGCCAAAGGGCCAGACCATGACCCGGGGAGTTTTTCCAAGGCGTTTTTGTATCAGTGCCGAGTTTTTTTGCAGGTCTGTAAGAATGCGCTGAAACTGCTGCTGATCGGTTTCATAGGTGTGTGTTTTCCGGTCATAGATATGAGCAATGGCAGCAGGTATTTTGTCGCCGAACCCATCTGCCGGGACACCGTGGTGGAGATCATAGGAATGGGAGGCGATTTCGACCAGGGGGGACCTGGCCAGTTCTTGTAACTGTTTCCAGGTGAGGAATTTGTCCCGTGAAACCAAGGCGCTGCCGTATCGTACTTTTGATGATGCTTCGGGCTTGATCCAGGAGCCCTCCAGGGCCAGCACTGCAGGAAAATGGTAAGCTTTGAGCAGGGGGAAAACAAGGGTATAGAAACTGGTGTAGCCGTCATCCCAGCTGAGGAGCACTGGTTTTTCCGGCAACGGTTTCCTGCCGTTTTTTGCCGCCAGCAGGTCGTCAATGGAAATGGGGTGATAGTTATTTGCAAGCAGCCATTCAAACTGGTCAATCAGGTGATCAAGAGTTACCGCGTCGCTGGCAAGCTCTGTCTTGCTTTTCACTACATCGTGATAGGCGATGGCGATAAATTCGCCATTGCCTTCCGCCCCGGCCCCCGTTGCAAATAAGGCAAGCAGTATGGTCAATAAGAAACCGAGAGATGCTTTCATGGGCTGATTAAAATTTTCCATTGATCATAAAGCGGAACAGGCGATACGGTTCGGCATGGCCGTCATAGAC
>CAZURY010000094.1:0-3586 GCA_964623145.1 uncultured Desulfobulbus sp.
GCCTGTACCCTGTTCTTCCTGTTCTTCCGTTTCATGAAGATTGAGTACTGGATCTAAGATACCTTTCATTCTATTTATTTAACCTCGTTCCGGCGGAACCTTCTCCGCCGGAACGTATTTGTTTTGGAGACCGGATATGGACGCGTTAATGGATACCTTATGGGATTATTTACTCGCCATAATGCATCATGCAGCTGCACTGCTGGATCAGTTATTGACGCCTTTCCATGCATTCGGGCCTGTTTTTATTCTGACCTTACTTGCCTTTGTCACTGTTGGAATAACCAAAACACTCAATAGATTCATTATCACCAAACGCTATATTGAGTTGGAAAAAGAATTTCAGCACTGGTATAAAATTCGTGAAGAAGCCATGAAGGCTGAGGATTATGACAAGGCAAAAGGAATTGCTAAAAATATCGATCAGGCCAAACTGAACCAGGTCTATTACGACTATTTCCTTGAAGGGTTTCTGCTGGGACTGGCACGCAATGTGCTGCCGATATTTATCATGGTTGCCTATATCAATGAATCGTTTCGAGCCGAAGAGTTAACCCGGCTTTTTGGAAAAGGGTATTTATTTACCTTGCCTTCGACAGGAGGTAAACAGCTTATGGTGGGTTCCGTCTTTTTTTATATTATGGTTTTACTGCTGATCTACCTTGCCTGGGCAGTGATTGCAGGGATTATCAAAAAAAAATTAGGCGCTCCTTCCAAACAACCCGTTGACCCTGTAACACCCAAAGTTGCCTGATAACCGTAAAGTTACAAGATATATATTAACGAAAAGGAGGTGTCTTTTGATGGTACTGTTCATATAAACAAAAAAATATCTCGTTCGTCCTATTTGGCAGAGATTCCTCGACCGGCCGGAAAACCGCATGGAGGAATCGGTACGACGAACAGGGATAGCAAGTATTTATTCATCTATCTACGGAGGAAAAAACAATGAAGAAATCCGTGTATTCCATGTGCGGAATGTGTACGGTTCGTTGTCCCATCCGCGTTGAAGTTGAAAATAATGAAGTAACGTGGATCGAGGGTAACCAGTATTTACTTGGCGGCGCCTTGTGCGCCAAGGGATCTGCCGGTCCTGCTCTGGTCAAGGATGATGAGCGCCCCCAGCAACCGTTAATCCGAGACGGTGGCCGCGGAGCCGGACGCTGGCGCAAGGCCAGCTGGCATGAGGCCTACGATTATATCTCGGAAAAGCTGCTCAACATAAAAGAAAAATACGGGGCTAAATCTCTTGTCGTCTCATCAAGGGGCGGCCCCTGGCAGGGAATGTATAAAACCTTTTGTCACGCCTTTGGATCTCCCAATTACACCAATCACGATTCCACCTGCGGTCGCAATACCCACCACGCCAGTCTTTCCATTAATGGCGTGGGACGAAAAGGCTTTGTTTACGATATAAAAAATTCCAAACACCTGGTTCTGTTTGGCCGCAACATGTTTGCCTCTCTGCGTATCGCAGAAAATCTGCAAACCATGGATATGCTGCAGAACGGCGGACGGCTGACCTATGTTGATGTGCGCCAGACCATGACCGGACTCAAGGCCACCAGGTTTTTTCAGGTGCGGCCGGGTACGGATTATGCATTGGCCCTGGCCTTTATTAATGAGATTGTGAAAAGGGAAATTTACGACAAGGGATTTATCGACAAATACGTGTCTGATTTTGAAGCGCTTGTCTCTTTTATTGAGCCTTATACACCTGCCTGGGCAGCAAAGGAGTGCGGCGTCAAAGAAAAGGCGATCCTCCAGTTTATTGATGAGGTGGCCGAGGATATGCCACAGGTGATTTTTCACCCCGGGTGGATGCTTTCCCGTTACAAAGATTCTTTTTATGCCAGCCGTGCCCTTCATATTTTAAACATTCTGATGGGAAATATTGAGATGAAGGGTGGATTGATTATGCCCAAAGGGCCGGCAGACTGCAACATCTCCGGTATTCGCAATTTCGACTGTCCCAAGCCCGATATCAAACGCGCCGACGGAGTTGGCTGGAAATATAATCATTTTGATAAGGGGCCAGGACTGCAGCATCTTTTTTTTGATCCCATGCGCACCCAGGATCCCTATCCGATCAAAGCCTGGATTGCCATGCGCCATGATCCCTTTACGGCCATGCCCGATCCCCAGGCGCAGAAACTTGCCTTTGACAACTGCGAGCTGCTTGTCTCCATTGATACCCATTACAGCGAGTTCGGCTGGTACGCTGATGTCATACTGCCCGAATCCACCTATCTGGAACGTGATAATCCTATCTGTCTGCAGAAGGGTCCGAAGCCGAGGCTTGCGGTTCGACGCAAGGCTGTCGAACCATCATATGATACCAGACCCGGATGGCAGATTTTCAAGCAGTTGGCTGACCGCCTGGATATGGAGGAATATTTTCCCCATGCCACTATAGAGGACATCTGGGCATGGCAGCTTGAACCCACAGGTTTTTCCATCAGTGATTTTGATGAAAAAGGCTTTGTTGAGTTGACCGACAATCCTATAATGTACGACCGGGACAACCTGGACGGTAAGTTCAAGACACCTTCCGGAAAGATTGAGATTATCAGTGGAAAACTCACCGATGCCGGTCTTGATTCACTGCTGAAATATGAAAGCCCGAAAAAACCCCCCAAGGGACAATTTCGCCTGGTTTTTGGTCGTTCCGCCGTTCATACCCACGGCCATACGATCAACAACATTCTGCTGTATGAGCTCATGCCGAAAAATACTATCTGGCTCAATACAAAAGCGGCATCCAAACTCAATATCGCGGATGGAGATATTGTCGATGTGATCGCACCCGATGGATTTAAACAGCGTATCAGGGCGCATTTGACTGATTTTATTCATCCTGAGGCCGCTTATACCGTTCATGGGTTCGGTCGACAGGTCCCCCTGCAGTCACGAGCCTACCACGCAGGGATGAGTGACCAGAAACTCATGGTCGGGGCGCTTGATAATTGGGACAGAGCCGGCGGTGGCATAAACCTTTGCGAGACGTTTGTGACTGTGCGGCGAAGCGCGAGAAATCCGAAAAGGAGGGTTGAGTTATGAATAAATATATGATCTATCTCAACACAAAACGGTGCATTGGCTGCCATGCCTGTGAAATTCACTGCAAGACTAATAAGAAATTGCCCTTTGGGCCCATTCTCTGTGAAATAGACCATCAGCCGCTCAAATCCATCAAGGGCGTGCCAAAAACAGAATTTTCTTTTCGGAACTGTTATCAGTGCGACGATCCATATTGCGCGCATATCTGTCCCACCGGGGCTTTGGAAAAACGGGAAGACGGCATCGTTATGCTTGATGTGGAAAAGTGTATCGGCTGTATGGCCTGTGCCGGAGCATGTCCATGGGGAGTGCCGCAGTTCAATCCAGCCACAGGCAAGATGATTAAATGTGATTACTGTGTTGATCGTGTGGATAATGACATGAAGCCGGTCTGTGTGACCAAGTGTACAACCCATGCCCTGCGCTTTGTGAGATTGACACGGGTTGAATAGTTGTCATGCAGCCTCTCTTTCCTTGCGGGAAGTGTTGAAAAAAGAGTAGAGTGGGAGCAATCATTTTCTCCCAC